>PBOZ01000062.1 GCA_002724555.1 Rickettsiales bacterium | reverse complement strand
TTTGCGGCAACCGAATTACCATTGCCGACCTCGTCTTATATTGTTGCACTGACTTTGCTTCCGGAGTTGGGCAGAAAATCGATACAAAACTTGAAAATATAACCGCTTGGTTCTCTAAGATAGAAAACCGAAAGAGTGCTGTTGAAAGTTTACATCCTGCGGCAGAGAAAGTTGGGATGCGAGGTTAAACGCAACCCAAATTAATGGAATAATCTCAGCTACCGATTGGTAGGCCTTTTTTGTATTGGGTTACCTATATCAAGTACAAATTTGCGTTAAGGTATACCGAACAAAGGGCCTACCTCGGATGTTGGAACTCCTTTCGCTCAAATATTAGCCTCCATCTTAGAAACCTTACCCACTGTTATTTTTGGGGATCCAGATATTCAAAGTTATTAATAACTGTCGCGCGGTCGGTTAAACTTCAGACCATGGCTCAAACGCTCGTCGCTGGCGCCATTTGCGGAACACCATAAGAAGATAATTTCGGCTCGCGTCTAAACAGACAAAAATTCGTGCTAAGCCTAATTCTTGCCACTTTAATAAAATCTGCAATGATTGTTGATCATCAGTCAGTATGTTGAATCTTGGCAAACATCATTTTAACAGGAAAAGCGCCAAATGGATGATCTTTGTTTTATGTCGGCAAGCGAAGCATCGAGTTTAATACGTCAGAAAATGTTATCGCCTGTTGAATTAATGACCGCAGTTCTAGATCGGATAAACGCGCTAGAACCTGAAATAAATGCATTCTCCGCACTGGATGCTGAAGCAGCGTTATGCGGAGCTAAATCCGCCGAGGCACAAGTAATCGAGGGCAGTTCAATCCTTGGCCCATTGCACGGGGTTCCTGTGACTATCAAGGATTTGGCCTCGGTCGAAGGCCTTCCGTTTCAAAAGGGCTCGCATATTGAAGCCGAAAATATCGGTGTCGCAGATGCCCCATTTGTGTCTCGTCTGCGTGATGCGGGAGCGGTCATACTTGGTAAAACAACAACGTCAGAGTTTGGCTGGAAAGGAGTGAGCCATAGTCCGTTGACGGGGATCACTCATAATCCCTGGAAGCGGGGATACAATGCCGGAGCGAGTTCAGCTGGGGCTGGAGCGGCAGCTGCAGCCGGGTTCGGGCCACTACATCAGGGGTCAGACGGTGCGGGCTCGATTCGAATGCCATCGCATTTTTGTGGTATATTCGGCCTCAAACCCTCCTTTGGACGGGTACCAAACTCTCCAGTCGCAAATGGTGATCAGAGCTCGCATATCGGACCGATGACACGCACAGTCACAGATTCGGCGCTTATGCTTCAAGTCATGTCCGGACCACACCATTCCGACCATTATAGTTTGGAATCTGAGCCTCTAAATTATTCTACGTGTTTATCGGGTGATCTTAAAGGGTTGCGGATTGCGTATAGTCCAGATTTGGGTCACGCGCGCGTTGATGAACAGGTTGCAACGACTGTTAAGAAAGCTGTTGATGAAATTACTTCCTTCGGCGCTCATGTTGAAGAAGTGACCCCGCCCTGGGGTAATGACGGTCCGGAGTTGATACGTTTTTTCTGGTCTGCGCATGAATTGCGTTTCCGGCCACTGCTTGACAAGTGGGCAGATCAGATGGATCCAGGACTGGTTGCATGCATTCAGTCTGCAGGTGAGCCAAGTGCGGAGGATTATTTAAAAATGCGGCAGCGCAAACTCGATTATATCGCTGCTATTCATCATTGGTTTGAAGATTGGGATCTATTAATCACACCATCTGTCTCGGTGCCCGCGTTTCCGGCAGAACGTTTACAGCCCGAAGATTGGCCGTCTCACGTTTGGGACTGGGTTAGTTGGGCGGAGTTTTCATATCCGTTCAATTTTTCGCACAACCCAGCGGCGAGTATCCCTTGCGGATTTACGAGTGATGGATTGCCCGTCGGGTTGCAAATTGTTGGGCGTCGTCTAGACGATCTCGGAGTTTTACGGGCGGCTGCTGCATTTGAAACGGCAAGGCCATGGGTTGAAAAGCGGCCAACGTTATGAGGGCAGGGATTGCAAGAATTTAAATCCCCTTCCTACATCTGATTAACATATTATCGTGCTCAAAGTTCGGGCGGCCAACTACTCATGAAAAATTGATATTAACAGGAGGTCAAAAGGATTCGGGTTCGGAATTAATAGGTGCTGGTTTTGGAATATCGTTTTTTTCTTATAACCAAATTGCGGTTAAGAGAAGCAGGCAGAGTGATTGGTAAACGTTGCAGAGCTACCTGGTAATAACATTCTAGAATTTAGACGAGTGTGCGGCATTGTTCGTTCTTTACAGGGGGTTCTTAAATATCTTGCCATTTTAGGCCTAAAGTTATGGTCACGCGATGTTATAAAATTAAATATTAATAATGAGTATCACTTGCAAAGCATTTATAGAAGTGTATAAAAGCTTTGCCATTCGTCAGAGCACAGATGGCGAGTGGAAATGCTAGTTTCGATTTTATGGTCTTCAACGAAGCATGGCAGGATCCAATAGCGCTGGTTCGGTTTTCGTTTTAACCTCTCTCCAAAACGTCTCACCGAACCAGCGTTAAATCCCTATATTCCATTCTAAACCAACCAATTTATAATGATGGTCCGGCCAAATGGATATGGCAGGAATTCAGTACGATCAAAAACGCGTCAAGTTACAAATTCTTGTTTGAAAGGTAAGCTATCACTTGAGAGGCGCAGACTTGACAATATGCGGTCAAACACGGGGCTCATTTGATTGCAAAAGAGCTCGTACTGCATGATCAGCGAGAGCGTTTTGAGTAGTCAGCGCTATTTCAGCCAAGCTATCAAACATACTTTCTTGGTCTGTGCTGTCTGCACCCTCAGCTAAAATCGTAACCCGCGACAATGCTCGTTTTAGGTCGTGCTCAATCATGTTCCACTCCAATCGTTTTGCTCTAATGAGTGATACGGTCTACTGCGATTAGGAGATCAATATTTATTGCAATTTTTAATTATGAGTTCGTTGACCATTTCCTTTTCCGATCTGATAAAATAAATATTTGCAATATTTACAATAGTTTAAGCAGCGTATCTATT
Source organism: Rickettsiales bacterium (assembly GCA_002724555.1). Lineage (GTDB taxonomy): Bacteria > Pseudomonadota > Alphaproteobacteria > UBA8366 > UBA8366 > UBA6544. The sequence goes on along the minus strand of PBOZ01000062.1, from coordinate 38,363 downwards.
ATCTAGTCTCAGCATATGTGCAGTCGAATTTTTAATCCTTTGTACATACGAATTTCCAAATGTTGCTCCCATCTTCCTTAACTTTAGGAATAAATAACAATCGTTTATTAAATTTATCGTAACTTGTAATCCCACACGTTGGGCCCATTTGCCTCCTTCCGTTTCCACTCAGATTCTGCCTTTCCTGCCAAAACGTCATAACCGCATTTACTGAGGTATTGTCTATTGAAGAACAATGATTGATCAAATGCAGAATAATTATTTAGCCTTATATAAAATCAATTTGTTATGATTTTGCATGAATGATGAGGATAACTACGACTGGGCTGCAGATTTGTCTGCATCTTGGTTTTGTGCTCTTGCGACGCTGCGTGAACGCTACCTTGAACAGCGACTACCGGGTGAGAGTGCTGAGGACTGGCTTGAGCGAACGTCCAACATGTAGCTCCAAATTTTGCCTCGTAATATTCTTGCGTCGTCCTTAGTGTGAGCCAACAGGCTAATTTCCAATTTCATTTCGCCTGTAGTGCTTGCGGAAGCTCGACGAGTGTTGTCCGTTCCCAGAGTTTTGTTGATACTGTATAAACTCCAAGATCAACTGACATACTTTTCTATTTTTATGCAAAAGATCGTTACGTTGTCAGAATTGCGCAGGGCGCAGGATGAAAAAACCGCTAGATCGCGAGCGCATCCAGAAACACTAAATTTTGAGCGTGGTCTTGCACTTCGACGAAAAAAAATTGATGGAACATCGCGCTTTTATTTCTGCAGAGAATAGTCGCTCAGAAGATCTTGTCTCACAAACCGCGTAAAGATGCCCGTTATAAAGGGGTGCAGGGTGCAAATGCTTCAAGACGTTGTGATCTGCTTCTTGCACAATATCGTATAAGCTTTGCTTTCTCCCTTCTGCTCTGCAAATCATTTTCCCCGTATGAGCGCAGGGCTAACGCGCCGGACGGTCAAAGAGCCCAGACCTTAGACCGTCCGGTGCTTCATTTTAAAATGATGAATTTTTTCTCGAACGCTTGTTTAAAAATCTGCCAATGTCTCTCGGAGTAGAAAGATTACTGTATCGATTTTATCTACGCTTAAAAAATTAATTAAACCGTGACTTAGACAGGGGGAAATCGACTTGTCTGGAATTTGAAAGCGATTAGCGTGGGCTCGTTTCGGTAAGGCCGAATCCTACATTGCGTTTTGACAAACTTTTGTAATGAGAAAGGCGTCGTGTGTGGCTAACGGTTCACATGCTGATCCGCCAAACGATATGTTGTTTGAATTGTCCATAGATCCATTGATGGATTATCTTTCTCGAAATTGGTTCATCGAAGGTTATGACAAATATTTTGCTCATTTAATGGTTGAAATAAAATGCCTTTAAGATTGGCCCCAATTTCAAATTTGCTTGGTGTTGAAGTTGCCGATGTGGACTGCCGAGTTCCGCCTAGTGAGGCCCTAAAGCGTGATATTCTCAATGCCCTTTACACGCATCAAGTGCTTGTTTTTCGGGATCAGGAACTCTCGGCGGATGAACTAATTGCGTTTTCTGAATCGTTTGGCGAATTGGAGATGCACGTGAACCAACAGGATGGGGGTTACACGCGGCCAAATTTTCACACGGTCACAAACTTGGATGCAAACGGCAATATTCTGCCGCCACCCGCGCCAGGGAAGGTCTACAACGGTACGTCCTCCTGGCATACGGACAAATCCTACATGCCTTTTCCGTCCAAGGCGACCTTTCTGCACGGAATTGAGGTGACGAGGGAAGGTGGTGAAACGCTGTTTGCTAGCCTGACCCATGCCTATGAAGCGCTAACCAGAGATGAAAAGGCGAGGCTTAGCGGGCTAAAATGTGTGCATCATTGGGCACAGTCTATGCGAAATTCTGGCTCGCGTCCGGCTACTGACGAGGAGGAACGCCTTGCGCCACCTGTCACGCACCCGCTAATTCGTACGCACCCCGAAAACGGACGGAAGGCGATCTACATAGGGTATCATGCGTCACATATCGAAGGGATGGACGAGGAAACTGGTCGGGCTGAGCTGTTCCGCTTGCTAGATTTCGTAACCCAGGAGCGTTTCGTTTATGCTCACAAATGGCAGGTTGGTGATCTCGTGGTATGGGACAATCCGTCCCTGGTGCATAAATCTGCGCCCTATAAAAAATATAAGGAGCGGCGGCATTTGCAGCGAACAGTAGTGCGTGGCGGAGCAACTTTCTAAACTTGAGTTTCTATTTTAGTTACGCTTTAGCAAAGGAATTATTCGAATGTATTTTTTCCGTCATGTAATGGTTGGAGCGAATAATTTGGATGAATCTAAGAAATTTTACGACGCATTGTTTAGTGTGCTTGGTGTACCTCCTGGTAAAGCAGAAGGTGAAAAATGCAGATGGTTGGGCCAGGGCGGTCAATTTTTAATTAAATTACCCATAGATGGTGAGCCTGCCACCCACGCTAATGGTGGGACTATCGGTTTTCATTGTTCCTCGACTGCAATGGTTGACCAATGGTATGCGGCTGGTATGTCTAATGGAGGTATTAGCATAACGCCGCCTAGATTGGATGATCGAGGGGTGTATAAGTTGTATCTATCTTATATTCGCGATCCGGTCGGAAATAAATTGAACGCGAGTTACCAATTGCCAAAAGAGGGCAAATTTTAAATCATTCAGGAAATTGAAAAAAATCAATTATTACAAATGGTTGGGTATTTAAATTAATATTAAAACTAAGCGATATTTGATTGTTTAAATAACTTATTTGCCACTGATTCAACTAAAAAAAGTTCGGTAACCAGCTCTTTATAAAACCCGTGCGAGTAGATTCTGTTTGGAACAAAAATTCTCATAAAACCACCAAAAACTTTGCCGATTTAGATTGGAACCGAAGCGGGTTTGGTTGTCATCCTGACATATACTTTTGCTTGCGACGTAAAGTAGAGTTGGGATGCAGCATTTTAAATTGATCTGTTGTTGTTCGGTAAAAGCTTACGGATGGCTTAATTCGCAGTTTCTCGGGTTTTTTATTGCTGCAATTGGTGGATAGGGATGCATACTTCATCACTTAAGCCGTATACTTTGAAGTAGGTTTATTTAAAAATTAGGTCCCGCCTTTAAGATACGCGGTTATTTAAGAGCTTTGTATATGGCGTCAGCCGCGTCAAGAAAATGGTCGTCTTGTCCTGCATGCCCAACAACCTGTAAACCAATGGGCAAATTGTTCGGCCCGGTGTAAAGTGGTAGGTTGATCGCGGGGCCATAAAGGCCAGTCCAGATTCTATTGAATGGCGGCTCTCCAATCGTCGTAAGGTCGGCTGGCGCTTCAGCGGGGGCACTCGGTGTTATTAAGACGTCCCAATCCTCTAAGGATTCACTAAAACGGCGTCGATAGTCAGCCAATTTTGCTAATCCGCGTTGATAGTCACTTGGTGTGACTTTCAAGCCATTAGGTATCCGATTTTTGCGCATATTATCACTCAGAAGTTCCAGGAAATTGAACCACTCATAGGCTAAGGTTCGCGATATTTCGTACCCGGACACAAAATCAAAACCTTCGATCGCCTCGTCAAAGCCATCGGGCAGGCTGAATTCGCCGATATACGCCCCTCTTTTTTCCAAGTCGCTTGCGGCTTGGAGGAGGTAAGCCTGTGTGGCGTCGTCGGCGAGGTCCCAATTTGGGGTGTGGCAGACGCCAATTCGGAGGTTTTCGATATTGGCTGTTTGTATTGGACGATATGGCATGTGGGTTAAGACGGCTCTCATCAGCGCCTGATCTCCGATGGTCCGGGTCATCATGCCTAATGTGTCGACACTCCTCGTATTATCATGCACACCTAGTGGGTTATAATCACCATAGGTTGGCTTGTAGCCAATGCATCCGCAAAATGCACCTGGCCGCACAATAGAGCCTCCGGTCTGGGTTCCAAAGGCGACAGGCACCATAAAGTCAGTTACGGCTGCGGCAGAGCCGCTGGAAGAGCCAGCCGGCGAATGCAAAGGGTTATGAGGATTTTTAGTTTTTCCAGGACGCTGAGCCGCAAATTCCGATGTCACCGTCTTTCCGAGTATGAGGCCGCCTGCGCCTCGTACGAGCGAAACACAAGGTGCGTCAATACAAGGACGGTTCTCCGCATGAATTGGTGATCCATGAGTTGTCGGAATGCCCTTTACATCAATGATGTCTTTCACGCCAACGGGAACGCCATGGATTATTCCATCCGAAGGGTTTTCGTCGAGCTTTCTCGCAGAGGATAAAGCAGCATCGGGATCAAGGTATTCCCACGCGTCGACGGCTGGTTCGCGTTCTTCAATACGATCAAGCAGGGCGCGTGTGACTGCTTCACTTGTTGTCTTGCCCGTTTTGATTGCGGTAGCAATTTCCAACGCGGATAGCCTCGTTAAATTCATGAAATGCGTTCCTTGCTCTGGAGGTGGCTTCATTGAACTTTATCGCTTTCGAATATCAATTGGTTCCCGTAGCGCGAAAATCATCTAAACTTAGCTTAAAAAGTGCGGGAAATGAGGTTGAGAATGACTAAATCCGTTTATCCAAGTCAGTGCTGGGAGTGCAATGCCTACTGCGGATCGCTAATTAGTAAGCGCGACGGAAAAATTTTGAAGATTGGTCCAAACCCGGATCATCCGGGGTCGAAAGGAGCATTTTGTATAAAGGGTATCAGGGCGGTTCGCGAGTGGACGGATAACAAAAATCGTCTGCTCTTTCCAATGCGCCGTGTTGGTGCGCGCGGGAGCGGCGAGTGGGAGCGTATTTCCTGGGAAGCCGCTCTCGACGAAATGGTGGATCGTCTCGTGGCTGTACGTTCCGAATACTGGCCAATGTCAATCGTGGGTGCGGTTAGTGGTGCAGCCTTCAGCCGTGGCGCCATTATGGCTTTACTAATGCGGTCGATTGGATCGCCAAATTGGATGATAAATCAAGATCTCTGCGGTGGGTGCCAAGCATTGAGCGAAAAAATCACCGGTATACCTATGAAGAACGGCGAGGATATTGATAATGCGCAATGCGCGATGCTCGTTGGCCGTAATCCATATGCGGCGGACCCTGCTCAATGGAGAGCTTTAAAGGCACTCAAAAAGCGAGGCGGTAAAATTGTGGTGATCGATCCGATTCAGGGTCCCGCCAGCAAACTTGCCGACGTCCATTTACGGCCAAGGCCAGGAACGGACGCAGCGCTAGCGCTTTCGATTGCCCACCTTCTCGTAAAATGGGGTACATATGATGCGATATTTGTAGAACGTTGGTGCCATGGTTTCGATAAATACAAGGAGCGCATAGATGAGTTTCCGCCGCAAGTTGCAGCGCGTTTAACGGGCGTCTCGATTGAAGAAATTGTCGCCGCTGCAAAGGCATATGCTGCGGGTCCGTCTGTTTTTGTGCCAGGCCATGGTATCGATGCATTTAGCGCTGGCGTTCAGACTTTTCGTGCCTTTGATTGTTTAGTGGCAATTAGTGGCAATCTTGATCGTCTTGGAGGCAATCGCCTGACTAAAAAACCCAAAGGCTTTAAGACGTATCTTGATTTGATACACGAGCCGCAATTTCGTCTTCCCATTGAGGTGGAAAAGCAGACAATTGGTGCGAAACAATTTCCACTATGGTCAGGTCCGGAAGGTTGGCAGACAGCATGTCATAATCCGTCCGTCATTGAAGCTATTTTGACGGGAAAACCGTATCCCGTAAGAGCAATGTACATCAGTGGTGTTAATATTGTTGTTACATATCCCGATGCGACACGAACGATTGAGGCTCTAAAGTCACTCGATTTTATTGCCGTTGCGACTCAAAACATCAATCCGACCTCTGCATTTGCCGATATCGTTCTCCCTAAAACAACCACATTGGAAGAAGAGGAGGTTCAACTAATCTGGAGTGGCCCCTGCATTGGTTATACCCACCCTGTACTTGCACCTCGTGGCGAAGCACGGAGCGATTTGGATATTGCCCTTGCCCTTAGAAATAAATTGGCAGATCGCGATGCATTGGCAAAAGATTTTCTGCCCTGGTCGGATCAGCGAGCGTTTAACGAATATTTGCTCGGGAAAAGTGGCATCACTATTGAGGAACTGGAAACGAAAGGGTTTTCAAAATTTCCTTATAAACTAGGAAATTTTGAGGAAACCGGCTTCCCAACTATTAGCGGCAAGGTGGAACTCTATTCAGAAAAATTACAGGCACTCGGTTTAGACCCGTTGCCCAATTATGTGCGGCCAAATGCAGATGCAGTGGGTTCTGAGGAACGCAGCCAATATCCGTTGATTTTACTTACGGGGCTTCGCGAAAAAACTTATCACCATTCTAGGTTCCGTGATCAAAAGTGGGCGCGTCGCATATCGCCCGATCCAATAGTCCAAATCCATCCAGAGACGGCGGCCGAGAATAAAATTTGTGATGCTGAATGGGTTTTAATTCAAACAAAAGGTGTCTCTGTCGGGAGCCGGGCACGGGCACAACTATCGGATACTACCCCTCGCGGGGTTGTTGCAACGGGTATGGGGTGGTGGGAACCATTCAGCGACGATCCGGAAATGGGTGCTCGCGAGATTAATATTAATGGCGCTATGTCATATGGCGGGCCCTGGGATCCTGTCACTGGATCGTCGGATTCTCGGGGTAGACGTTGTCGTTTAACGCCTGTCTGATCAATCGAACGGCTATAATGATCTCTTTTAGTCTGATTTGCTCTTCGTTCTGCATTTTCATTTCATTAGCAGTTTACAAATGCGCGATCGTCACATGGTTTATTTTTATATCTATATTCGGGTAAACTATATATTGCGTGTTGGGAGGGTCGGCGTATTATCGCGCCGTCTGGAGAAACGTTTCTTGTCCCACAGGCGTGTGGGTCGAATAGAAATGGGTGGGCAATGGAAGATCTTTTACGCGAATATTTGCCAATATTGATTTTTATTGGTATCGCAGTTGGAATAGCTTGCGCAATGTTGGTTGCCAGCATTGTAATTGCTTCGCAAAAGCCAGATCCTGAGAAGCTATCCCCGTATGAATGTGGGTTTGAACCTTTCGAGGATGCCCGTGGCCGTTTTGACGTCAGGTTTTATCTGGTTGCAATCCTTTTCATTATTTTTGACCTTGAAGTGGCATTTCTGTTTCCGTGGGCAGTTGCATTCGGCGATGTTGGCATGTTCGGTTTTTGGTCAATGATCATCTTCCTTGGCGTGTTGACGATCGGTTTCATATACGAATGGAGGAAAGGAGCGCTTGAATGGGAGTGAGCACACCGGCAGCGGAAGCGCTGCCACCCGGCGCTGCACAGACAGCGCTTTTAAAGACTGTTTCTGACGAACTCGCAGATAAGGGGTTTGTTGTCGCGCAAGCCGACAAGCTCGTGAACTGGGCTCGCACTGGTTCTCTATGGCCAATGACGTTTGGCCTTGCGTGTTGTGCCGTGGAAATGATCCATGCCTATATGCCGCGTTATGACCTTGACCGATTTGGTGTTGTGGTTCGGGCGAGTCCGCGACAATCCGATGTAATGATCGTCGCTGGGACTTTAACAAATAAAATGGCGCCTGCGCTTCGAAAAGTATACGATCAAATGGCGGAGCCCCGTTGGGTAATCTCGATGGGATCGTGCGCCAACGGAGGTGGGTATTACCATTATTCTTATTCCGTGGTCCGTGGCTGTGATCGAATTGTTCCCGTGGATATATATGTACCTGGCTGTCCTCCAACGGCGGAAGCATTGATATACGGCATTCTGCAATTACAGAAGAAGATCCGCCGAACTGGAACGATTGCTCGTTAGGCTGGTAATATGGATGAAGCAACGCAATCAATGCAGGAACTAGGCCGCTATATCGAGGCTCAGCTGTCCAGTGAAGTTCAGGGTTATTGGATCGCGAACAGGGAATTAAATGTCGAGATCCGTCCAGAGGGTATAACCAAAGTTTTAAAATTCTTACGAACAGACACCAACTGCCTTTTTGAAATGTTGGTTGATATTTGCGGCGTGGATTATCCAGATCGCGAAGCCAGATTCGAGGTCGTATACAATTTGTTGTCGTTGCGTCATAACCAGCGAATTCGCATAAAATTGGCGGTTGATGAGGAAACACCCGTTACATCAGTCATGTCCATTTATCCGTCGGCTTCTTGGTTTGAACGTGAATGTTGGGATATGTACGGAATTTTCTTCTCAGGACATTCCGATCTTAGGCGCCTTTTAACAGATTACGGATTTGATGGGCATCCGTTTCGCAAGGATTTCCCGCTCACCGGGTATGTTGAAGTGCGTTATGACGATGAGCAAAGGCGCGTTGTATATGAGCCGGTTAAGTTAACACAAGCTTTTCGGTCTTTTGATTTTCTTAGTCCTTGGGAGGCCATGACACGAGAGCTTCCCGGGGATGAGAAGGCAAATGCGGAGGATAATGGCTGATGACTGGGGCTGACTCCGAAATCAAAACGATGACGATTAATTTTGGGCCTCAACATCCCGCGGCACATGGCGTATTGCGTATGGTTATGGAAATGGATGGTGAGGTTGTTGAGCGGATTGACCCCCATATTGGGCTGTTACATAGGGGGACTGAGAAACTCATCGAACACAAAACCTATATGCAAGCAATCCCGTATTTTGATCGCTTAGATTACGTCTCGCCGATGTGCCAAGAGCATGCATTTGTCCTGGCAGCGGAAAACTTACTGGGGATAGAGGCACCCAGGCGTGGTCAATTCATTCGAGTTCTATTTGATGAAATCACGCGCATTTTGAATCATTTGCTGAATGTGCCAGCGCTTGCAATGGACGTAGGTGCTATGACGCCGATGTTGTGGGCATTTGAGCAGCGTGAATTACTTATGGAGTTTTACGAGCGCGTCTGCGGCGCCCGATTGCATGCGGCCTATTACAGGGTTGGCGGTGTGCATCAGGACCTTCCTCCAAACATGACGGATGATATCTTAGGATGGATCGATCAATTTCCAAAATTCATCGACGATATGGAGACATTACTGACTGAAAATCGTATTTTTAAGCAACGTTGTGTAGATATCGGTATTGTGTCGGCAGAGGATGCAATGGCATGGGGCTTCACGGGGCCGATGCTGCGTGGGTCCGGTGTAGCCTGGGATTTGCGCAAGGCGCAGCCATACGACGTTTATGATGAAATCGACTTTGATATTCCAATTGGCAAGAATGGCGATTGCTACGACCGGTATTTGGTGCGGGTTGAAGAAATGAGGCAAAGCCTGAGCATTATGAAGCAATGCATTGAGAAAATGCCGGACGGGCCTGTTCTCTCGGAAGATGGCAAGGTTTCGCCGCCCCGTCGGGGAGAGATGAAACAATCGATGGAGGCATTGATACATCACTTTAAGCTATACACCGAAGGTGTTCATGTGCCAGCTGGTGAGACTTATACGGCAGTCGAAGCACCGAAGGGTGAGTTTGGTGTCTATCTTGTGGCGGACGGCACTAATAAGCCGTATCGTTGTAAAATTCGAGCTCCTGGTTTTGCGCATCTCGCATCAATGGATTTTATGTGCAAGGGGCACATGCTCGCAGATTCGGTCGCCATTCTCGGCTCCATGGACGTAGTGTTTGGTGAAATCGACCGTTAGCGATAAAGGCAAGGTAAGAATGAGCGAAATGTTCGAATTCACGCCCGAGTATCTCGAGCAAGCTGAAAAAGCGATGGCGAAGTATCCCGAAGGCCGTCAACAAAGTGCTGTTTTGGCGTTACTGGATTTGGCACAGAGACAGAATACTGAAGGGCATTATGTGACCGGTGCAGCTGTTGATGCTATCGCTGAAATGCTCAATATGGCGCGTATTCGAGTAATGGAGGTAGCGACCTTTTTTACGATGATCAACTTGGAGCCGGTCGGGAAGTATCTCCTTCAGTGCTGCACGACGACACCTTGTTGGTTGCGCGGTTCGACCGAAGTCCATGACGCGATTCAATCCCATCTCAGCATTCGCAATGGCGAGACGACTGAAGATGGACTGTTTACGTTAATGGAAGTTGAATGTCTGGGCGCCTGCGCAAATGCGCCGATGGTTCAAATAAATGATGATTATTATGAAGATCTTGACGGCGAAATCATCATTGAGATTTTGGATGCTTTGAAGAACGGTGACCCTCCTCCTAGAGGATCGCAAAAGGGACGGCAAAATGCCGCGCCGTTTGGTGGCCCCCAAACATTAGTCAATATGGATTTTGGAGGGGAGTGAACATGCTTCAGGACAAAGATCGCATCTTCACAAATTTATATGGGCTTCACGATTTTCGACTGGCCGGTGCCCGCCAGCGGGGAGATTGGAATAATACAAAAAAATTACTAGAGCTGGGTCGAGATGATATAATCGAAGAGGTCAAGAGCTCTGGTCTTAGAGGCCGCGGCGGTGCTGGCTTTCCGGCTGGCCTTAAGTGGTCCTTTATGCCCAAAGAATCAGATGGCCGTCCCGCATATCTCGTTGTCAATGCAGACGAAAGTGAGCCTGGTACATGTAAAGACCGTGAAATAATGCGTCATGACCCTCATAAGTTACTTGAGGGGTGCCTGCTTACCGGTTTTGCGATGGGTGCTTGTGCCGCTTACATTTATATACGCGGCGAATTCTTCAATGAAGCGTTGGCACTACAACAGGCTGTCGATGAAGCTTATGATGCAGGTTTGATCGGAAAGAATTCTTGCGGTTCCGGCTATGATTTTGACATTTTTGTTCATCGTGGCGCAGGTGCATATATTTGCGGTGAAGAAACGGCTTTATTGGAGAGTTTGGAAGGCAAGAAAGGTCAGCCGAGGCTAAAACCGCCGTTCCCGGCAGCAGCTGGCGTGTGGGGTTGTCCCACTACAGTCAACAATGTGGAAACGATCGCAGTTGTTCCAACGATCCTTCGACGGGGTGCGAGTTGGTTTTCAGGTTTTGGTCGTGAGAACAATACCGGTACCAAGCTGTTTTGCATTTCGGGTCACGTTGAGAAGCCGTGCGTTGTGGAAGATGCAATGTCGACACCTCTTCGCGAGCTCATAGAGACACATGCTGGCGGCGTTCGCGGCGGTTGGGACAATTTAAAAGCGGTTATTCCAGGCGGCAGTTCAATGCCGTTGGTTCCAAAATCTGTTTGTGACACTTTGCTGATGGATTTTGATGCATTGACTGAGGCCCAATCTTCACTTGGGACGGCGGCAATCATTGTAATGGATAAGTCTACCGATATTATAAAGGCAATCGCACGTATCGCATACTTTTACAAACATGAGAGTTGTGGCCAATGTACGCCTTGCCGAGAGGGCAGTGGATGGATGTGGCGCGTTTTAGAACGTATGGCACGTGGAGATGCTGATATTGACGAAATTGATATGCTCTGGGATGTCACGAAACAGATTGAAGGCCATACCATTTGTGCTTTTGGAGACGCTGCGGCCTGGCCTGTACAAGGCCTTTTGCGACATTTTCGTGATGAAATCGAGGATCGTCTTCTGCAAGGTGCGGGCATCGGCGCACAGGCCGCGGAGTAGGAGCATAATATGCCGAAGCTAAAGGTTGATGGTATTGAGGTCGAAGTTCCCCCAGGGTCAACGGTTCTTCAGGCATGCGAGGCCGCGGGGAAGGAAGTACCGCGATTTTGTTATCATGATCGACTGTCGATTGCAGGTAATTGTCGTATGTGTCTGGTCGAAGTTAAACCTGGGCCTCCAAAGCCGGCTGCTAGCTGTGCTCTGCCAGCGGGCGATGGCATGGAAGTCTTCACTGATTCAGAGATGGCTAAAAAAGGCCGCGCAGGGGTCATGGAGTTTTTACTCATTAACCATCCTTTGGATTGTCCGATCTGCGATCAGGGTGGCGAATGCGACTTGCAAGATCAGGCTATGGGATTTGGCCATGCAGGTAGTCGTTATAGAGAAAATAAACGAGCCGTAGAAGACAAATATATGGGGCCATTGATCAATACGATCATGACCCGGTGTATTCACTGCACTCGATGCGTCCGCTTCTCAACGGAGGTGGCCGGGGTCGATGATATCGGACTTATCAATCGCGGCGAAAACGCGGAAATTACGACTTTAGAACACGCGGTGGCTTCGGAACTGTCGGGTAATGTGATTGATCTGTGTCCAGTTGGCGCTTTAACGTCAAAGCCGTATGCGTTTGCAGCCCGACCTTGGGAATTAACTAAGACCGAGACCATCGACGTTATGGATGCGGTTGGCAGCAGCATTAGGGTCGATGCTCGTAGTAACGAGGTATTGCGTGTCCTTCCGCGCCTGCATGAGGATGTGAATGAGGAATGGATATCGGATAAAACCCGGTTTGCGTGTGACGGTCTAAGCAGGCAGCGCTTAGATCAGCCATATATTCGTGGCGCGGACGGAAGATTAGCACCGGCGAGTTGGCAGGATGCGCTAAAACTGGCATCAGAAAAGCTCAAAGAAGCGGGTGGGTCCAAGGTTGCTGCAATTATTGGTGATCATGCGAACGTCGAGGCGATGTTCGCGTTGAAAGGTGTTATGGATGGTCTCGGTTCACCGAATATAGACTGTCGACAAGATGGTGCCGCTTTAGATGCATCAGTCACTACTTCCTATCGCTTCAACACAACGATTGCTGGTATTGAGGAGGCAGATGCATGTTTGATCATCGGATCTGACCCTCGTCTCGAAGCCCCTGTTTTAAATTCCCGAATACGTAAACGTTATCTGCAAGGTGGATTGCACATTGGAGTGGTCGGACCTAAGACAAACTTGACCTATAAATATGAATATCTGGGTGCTGGCGGTGAAACGTTGCAGAAGCTGGCAGATGGTTCGCACGGCTTCTGCCAGATTTTAAAAACGGCTAAACGTCCGATGTTAATCCTTGGTATGGGCGCATTGACCCGGCGTGATGGATTTTCCGTGTTGTCAGCGGCCCGGAAAATTGCGGATGACACCGGTATGGTTTTGAGTGATTGGAATGGTTTCAACGTGCTCCATACAGCGGCGTCTCGGGTCGGAGGTTTGATGTTGGGCTGCGTGCCTGATGAAGGTGGTAAGTCTACAAATGAAATATTGGCTGGTGCAAAATCTGGAGAAATTTCGATTGTTTATCTTTTGGGTGCAGACGAAATCGATACTAGTCAATTGGATAATGCCTTTGTTATTTACCAAGGCCATCATGGAGATGCTGGTGCACACAAGGCTTCTATTATATTCCCAAGTGCGGCCTACACAGAGCAAAATGGTATATTCGTAAATACTGAAGGCCGTATCCAAATTGCGAAACGCGCAGCTTTTCCTCCTGGCGAAGCCAAAGAAGATTGGGCAATCTTAAGGGCTCTTTCGGGTGAACTCGACGAGGTGCTGCCATACGACACGCAGGACGAATTGAGACTTTCGCTCCAAGATAGCAATAATGCGTTTCTTGCGATTGACACAATTGAGCCAGCTACCTGGAGTGAATTTGGTGTTTCTGGAGCGATTGATCCAGCGCCATTTAATTCCCCAATTTCAAACTTTTATATGACGGATCCAATTAGTCGGGCGTCAGAGACCATGGCGAAATGTGTCGATGAAATTATTGGCACTACGGAGGCGACTGGCACTGATGGCTGAACTCTGGGATCTTTACATCTGGCCTGCGGTCTGGATTGTCATTCTTATTGTGTTAATCGTGACACCCATCCTGTTGAGTGTCGCCTATCTGACACTGGCTGAACGTAAAGTCATTGGCTGGATGCAGTACCGTAAAGGCCCAAACGTCGTTGGCCCCTTTGGACTGCTTCAACCCCTCGCTGATGGTGCGAAACTATTTCTTAAAGAGACCATTGTACCCTCAGGTTCAAATCGAATAATTTTCGTTTTGGCGCCGATGATAACGTTTATCTTGAGCTTGATTGCATGGGCAGTCATACCATTCGATGCCGGTTGGGTTCTCGCAGATATAAACGTTGGTGTATTATATCTTTTTGCTATTTCTTCGCTTGGTGTATACGGCATCATCATGGCCGGTTGGGCCTCTAATTCAAAATACGCATTTTACGGTGCCCTTCGGTCTGCGGCCCAAATGGTTTCTTATGAGGTCTCTATCGGATTTGTAATTGTCACAGTCCTATTAGCCGTAGGGTCATTGAACCTAACGCAGGTCGTGGAATCCCAGGCGGGCGACGGTTTTTGGAATTGGCATTTTTTTGGCATTCTGTTCCCGATGTTTATCGTGTTTATTATCTCGGCTTTGGCGGAAACGAACCGCGCACCATTCGATTTACCCGAAGCAGAAGCGGAACTCGTTTCAGGCTATAACGTCGAATACTCTTCAATGACCTTCGCGATGTTTTTTCTTGGTGAATACGCAAATATGATCCTCATGAGCGGTATGACGGCTGTCCTTTTCTTAGGAGGATGGTTGCCGTTGATAGATATCGCGCCGTTTAATTGGCTTCCAGGCCCGATTTGGTTTGCGTTGAAAATAGCCGGTTGCTTGTTCATTTTCCTTTGGGTGCGCGCGACATTTCCGCGTTATCGATATGATCAACTTATGCGGCTTGGCTGGAAGGTGTTTTTGCCCCTTTCGTTGTTATGGGTGGTTCTGACGGCGGGTTATCTTATTGCGACAAACAATGTACCTCCTGCAGGTGGAGCTTAATGGCTACTAAATTTGGGATAAGCGAGGTTTAGGGCGATGGCGTTTGTAGATCGTACTGCGAGAGCGTTCCTCCTCTTGGAGTTGGTTCATGGAATGTCGTTAACATTACGGGCCATGTTTAAACCGAAGCACACAATTAATTATCCTTATGAAAAAGGCCCATTGTCGCCGCGCTTTCGTGGAGAGCATGTCCTGCGACGTTATCCAAATGGCGAAGAGCGTTGTATCGCTTGTAAGCTTTGCGAAGCGGTTTGCCCGGCACTGGCGATTACGATTGAGGCCGAGCCGCGTGAGGACGGCAGTCGCAGGACGACACGCTATGATATTGATATGACGAAATGCATTTATTGCGGTTATTGCCAAGAGGCTTGCCCAGTGGATGCCATTGTTGAAGGGCCGAATTTTGAATTTGCGACGGAGACTCGTGAGGAGTTGTTCTACAACAAAGAGAAACTGCTTAATAATGGCGATCGTTGGGAACACGAGATTGCGGCAAATATCGAGCTTGATGCACCGTATCGCTAGCATTGCAAGATTGGGCGGAAGAGGGAGGAGTGTAGGTATATGATTGTTCAGGGGATGGCGTTTTATCTTTTCGCGTTCGTCGCTATAGCGTCGGCTGTGATGGTGATATCCGCTCGCAATCCAGTACATTCCGTACTCTTCCTCATTTTAGCATTCTTTAATGCGGCGGGATTATTTGTCCTGATGGGGGCAGAATTTCTTGCGATGATTTTGGTTGTCGTTTATGTCGGCGCCGTTGCGGTCCTTTTCCTTTTCGTCGTGATGATGCTCGACATAAATTTTGCCGAGCTTCGCGAGGGTTTCCTGCAATATTTACCTGTTGGAGCGTTGATCGGTATCATCCTATTGGCAGAACTCATTCTAGTCGTTGGGAGCTGGATCGCTATACCGGAAACCTCGGCCGTTGCAGGAGCGCCTATACCGCCACCGGGAAAGGTCAGTAATACACAGGCATTGGGTCAATTGATCTACACGCAGTACATTTATTTCTTCCAGTCAGCTGGCCTTATCCTTTTGGTTGCTATGGTGGGGGCTATCGTTTTGACGCTTCGCCAACGGTCGGGTGTTCGAAAGCAAAGTATTTCAGATCAATTAGCGCGGCGGCGTGAAGACGCAGTCGAAGTTGTTAAGGTCGAGCCAGGGAGCGGCATCTAATGCTTGAAATTGGTCTCGGACATTATCTAACTATCGCCGCAATCCTTTTTACGCTCGGTCTATTTGGGGTTTTTCTAAATCGGAAAAACATCATCATTATCCTAATGTCAATTGAGCTGATGCTGCTCGCAGTTAACATAAATTTGGTGGCTTTCTCGGCGCATTTGCAAGATTTAGTTGGACAGGTATTCGCGATGTTTGTCTTGACGGTAGCCGCTGCAGAAGCGGCGATTGGCTTGGCAATCCTGGTGACTTATTACCGAAATCGCGGTTCCATCGCGGTTGAAGATGTCAATTTGATGAAGGGCTGATAAGGCATGGAAATAGCCATTGTATTTCTGCCGCTGATCGGCGCGATCATCGCTGGTTTTTTCGGTCGGTATATTGGAGACAAGGGATCTTCAATTCTCACTTCTGCGTTGCTCACTATCTCGGCAGTTCTCTCCTGGATTTTGTTCTACGATGTTATTTTTGGTTCTGGACCGCGGCCTGTTGAGCTTTTGACATGGATTAATGTTGGTGATTTTACCTTCAACTGGGCTCTGAATATGGATCAGTTGACGGCGGTCATGTTGGTTGTTGTTACGACCGTCTCGGCTGTCGTCCATTGGTATTCCATTGGATATATGCATCATGATCCGGGTATCCCCCGTTTCTTTGCTTATCTTAGTCTTTTCACGTTCTTCATGCTGATGCTGGTTACGTCGGACAATTTGGTCCAGTTATTCTTTGGCTGGGAAGGGGTTGGGCTCGCTTCATATCTACTGATTGGTTTTTGGTACAACCGACCATCAGCAAATGCTGCCGCGATTAAAGCGTTTTTGGTCAACCGAGTTGGTGATTTTGGCTTTGCCCTTGGTATCTTCGCAACTTTCGTTCTTTTTGAAACTGTCGAGTTGAATACCATCTTTGCAGCTGTTCCTAATAAGGCAGATGTACAACTTGAGTTTCTCGGTTATGAATTTCACGCTATGACCGTAATTTGCCTTCTTCTCTTTATGGGTGCGATGGGCAAATCGGCGCAGCTTGGACTACATACATGGCTCCCGGATGCCATGGAAGGCCCGACCCCCGTTTCGGCGTTGATTCATGCGGCGACCATGGTCACAGCAGGCGTATTTATGGTTTGCCGTCTTTCGCCTATGTTCGAGGCTTCAGAAACGGCATTAATGGTTGTTACAATTGTAGGGGCGTCGACGGCATTTTTTGCGGCGACGGTCGGATTGACCCAGAACGATATCAAACGGGTTATTGCGTATTCAACCTGTTCACAACTAGGTTATATGTTCTTTGCTGCGGGCGTGTCTGCATATGGCGCCGCGATGTTCCACCTTTTCACGCACGCCTTTTTCAAAGCTTTGCTTTTCCTCGGCTCCGGCAGTGTCATTCACGCTATGTCAGATGAGCAGGATATGCGAAAGATGGGCGGCATTTGGAAGATGGTGCCGTATACTTATGCCTTTATGTGGATTGGAAGTTTGGCGCTCGCTGGCATCGGTATTCCGGGTATTTTCGGTTTTGCAGGTCACTACTCCAAAGATTTTATTATCGAGGCCTCTTGGGCGGCGAATAGCGGCGTCGGGTACTATGCATTTTGGCTAGGTCTTGCAGGTGCCTTTATGACTGCATTTTACTCTTGGCGATTGCTCTTCATGACATTCCATGGAGAAACGCGTGCCGACGAAAAAGTTTACGCACATGTTCATGAATCACCTTGGATAATGATTGCCCCATTATTCATCCTGGCGATTGGTGCCGTTGTAGCCGGAGCCATTGGCTACCATGGTTTTGTTGGGAATGGATATGCGGAATTCTGGGGGGATTCACTCAAAGTTCTGCCGGCCCATACGGCACCCTTTGAAGCCGTGAATGTGCCATTATGGGTGAAACTGGCGCCGTTGTTCTTGGCGGTTGGCGGTATTTGGCTTGCATACCGGATGTATATTCAGAAACCTGGAATGGCAGAACGTTGGCGTACGTATCACGAACAACTTTATCAGTTCAGTCTCAATAAGTGGTACTTTGACGAGCTTTTTGATCGCATTTTTGTTAGGCCGTCGTTCTGGCTCGGCCGCCTTTTTTGGAAGAAGGGTGACGGTACAATTATCGATGGCTTTGGACCAGACGGGATTGCGGCCGTCAGTCGGCGTGTAGCAGCGTTTATGAGTTGGCTGCAGAGCGGCTACGTTTATCACTATGCTTTCGCAATGTTGATTGGCGTTGTTGCGCTGATCACCTGGTATATGGCTGTTGGGACGGCGGGGTAGATAACGATGGCCAGTGAAATGCCTTGGTTAAGTATTGTCACGTTCACTCCGCTCGTCGGCGCGGTATTAATTCTTTTATTGGTCCGTGGCTCGCCTGAGGATGTTGCACGTAACGCGCGTTGGAGTGCACTGTGGACCTCCGGTATTACGTTCTTCATTTCGTTGTTTATATGGGTAAATTTTGACACTTCAACCCATGCATTCCAGTTCGTTGAGAATGCACCGTGGATGCCTGAGTACAGGATTAACTACCACATGGGCGTCGATGGAATTTCGATGTTTTTCGTGTTGTTGTCTACGTTACTCACGCCCATTTGTATCGGCGCAAGCTGGAACGCCATTCAAGATAAGGTGAAAGAATACATGGTCGCCTTCCTCGTCCTCGAGACGATGATGGTTGGCATGTTCTGCGCGCTGGACTTCGTTGCTTTCTATATTTTCTTCGAAGCCGTCCTCATACCAATGTTCTTGATTATAGGGGTGTGGGGCGGACCTCGGCGTGTTTACGCAGCATTTAAGTTTTTTCTTTATACTTTGCTTGGCTCAGTTTTGATGTTGTTGGCTATTCTGGTGGCTTATTTCCAGGCAGGTACAACAGACATTCCGACACTGATGGCCTTCGACTTTCCGTTGAACCTTCAATACTGGATGTGGTTAGCATTTTTCGCTTCGTTTGCTGTGAAAGTACCGATGTGGCCGGTTCATACTTGGCTACCGGACGCTCACGTTGAAGCACCGACTGCCGGTTCCGTTATATTAGCTGGTGTTCTTCTTAAAATGGGTGGATACGGCTTCTTGCGTTTTTCGTTACCAATGTTACCCGAAGCATCAGAGTTTTTCACACCGTTGGTCTACGGACTCAGTATCGTCGCAGTAATTTACACTTCACTTGTTGCCTTGGCACAAGAGGATATGAAGAAACTTATCGCCTATTCATCGGTGGCACATATGGCGTTTGTGACCGTGGGCATCTTTGCTGGGAATGAGCAGGCTGTTGCCGGTTCGATCATACAGATGCTTAGCCATGGCATCGTCTCTGCCGCGCTCTTTCTATGTGTTGGCGTGGTATACGACCGAATTCACTCACGTGAGATCGAGACCTACGGTGGCTTGGTCCATCGAATGCCATTTTATGCATTTGTCTTCCTCTTATTTACCTTAGCGTCGGTTGGCCTACCGGGTACGAGTGGTTTCGTTGGTGAAATTTTGGTCTTGGTTGGGGCATTCAAAGCAAATACCTGGGTCGCGGCGCTAATCGCAATTGGAATGGTACTTGGCGCGGCTTATATGTTGTACCTTTATCGCCGAGTGATATTTGGCGAGTTGACTAAGGAACACTTGATGAAGATCACGGATCTCAATAAACGGGAGATTCTGGTCTTCGCGCCGCTTGTCGTTATCGTTATCTGGATGGGAATTTATCCGGCACCTTTCCTGGAAGCGATTGATGCATCAGTCGCGAATTTGGTTCAGAATTATCAGGGCGCATTGGCGGCTGCGGCGGACTCAGCCATTGCAACGGCGTCGAAGTAGGGGCACGATATGACTGGACTTCCCAACTTTTACCCAGCCTTACCCGAAATTTTACTCGCTTGCGCGGCTATGGCCTGCATGATGGTCGGTGTGTTTATTCGAGAAGAACGCGCGACGGGGCTTGTGCATTATTTAGCGCTTACTGCGCTAATCATTGTAGGTGTTTCTGTATGGCCAATGCGTGGACAGGAACTTATCGCCTTTAACGGCCAGTTTGTCAGTGACGATTTCACCGTCTTTATGAAGTTGCTTATTATACTGGGAACAATTTTGTCTCTGGTTATTAGCAAGAGCTATCTTAAGCGCGAAAATATGAAACGGTTTGAGTACCCGGTTCTTATGCTTTTTGCGACTGTCGGAATGATGATGATGGTTTCGGCAAATGACTTGATTGCGCTCTATCTAGGACTTGAACTGCAAAGTTTGTCACTTTACGTGCTCGCGGCGTTTAAACGTGACACAACTCGCTCTTCAGAAGCCGGCTTAAAATATTTTGTCCTTGGAGCATTATCCTCGGGGATGCTCCTTTATGGATGTTCAATGATCTATGGTTTTGCCGGAACAACGTCTTTTGACGGATTGGCATCAGTGTTGGTGGGTGATGAGACAGTTTCGGTAGGATTAATTGTTGGTATTGTTTTTCTGATTGCTGGTCTTGCTTTTAAGATTTCCGCCGTTCCGTTCCACATGTGGACGCCGGACGTTTATGAAGGGGCACCAACGCCCATTACAGCATTTTTTGCGGTGGCGCCAAAGATCGCAGCGATTTCGCTCTTTATTCGGGTAATGATGGATCCTTTTGGGGGGTTGGTGGAAGAATGGCGGCAGATTATTGTCTTCATCTCCATTTTGTCGATGGTCCTTGGAGCGTTTGCGGCGATCGCGCAGACCAATATAAAACGTTTGATGGCATACAGTTCGATAGGGCATATGGGTTATGCCTTGATTGGACTAGCAGCGGGAAGTGAAGCGGGTATTCAAGGGATCATTCTTTATATGACCATTTACCTCGCAATGAATGTCGGCACATTTGCGTGCATTCTTGCAATGCGCCGCAAAGGAGAGATGGTTGAAGAGATCAGTGATCTTGCTGGACTAAGCAAGTCAAATCCGATGCTGGCGGCAGCGTTTCTAGTTTTTATGTTTTCGATGTCAGGTATCCCGCCGCTAGCCGGATTTTTTGGTAAGTTTTATATATTTCTTGCGGCGATTGATGCGCAGCTCTATGTCCTAGCAATTATCGGTGTGGTGGCCAGTGTGGTTGGCGCTTTTTATTATCTTCGGATTGTTAAAATTATGTATTTCGATGAGGCGGCCGAACCGTTCGACCAGCCTATTGGAAATGGCTTGAGTGGTGTAGTAACGGTCACAAGCATCGTAACGCTGTTATTTTTCTTTGTCCTGGCCCCGGTTTTGGATGGCGCCGCTGCTGCGGCCGCAGCATTGATCGCCGGTTAATTCACCCAGCGACGAATTCATGAAGCTTATGCGCGTTGAGCACGCCGGATTTGAAATCGACCATAGAGTTAGTGTGGGGTCGACAAATGAAGAAGTGAGAATTCTTGCTGACCAAGGTGCTGAAGACCGGACCGTTGTTTGGGCTGATACCCAAACTGCCGGAAAGGGTCGGCGCGGCCGGAAATGGTCATCGCCTATTGGCAACATGTATGTGTCACTTCTTTTACGCCCCTTGTGTGAGGTCTCTCAAGCCGCACAAATTTCACTGGTAGCCGCTTTGGGTTTGGGTGATGCCATCGGACAATTCATTTCGCCCGAGAGGGTGACGAACAAATGGCCGAATGATGTATTGATCGACGGTAAAAAAGTCGCCGGTTTACTCCTTGAATCATCTGCCAATTACTCGGGTGAAATCAACTGGGTAATCGTTGGTTGCGGTGCCAATATCTCAAGCTTCCCGAAAGTTGCGGATTATGCGACAACCTGTTTATGCGACGCTGCGGAACGGTCTATTAAAGTTGAAGAAATACTAATGTGTTTTATTGACTGTTTCGACCAACGTTATTCCACTTGGTTGGAGTCGGGAATTGCAAAAATTCGAAAGTCGTGGCTTGAACGTGGGCATCATATTGGTAGAGAAATCACGGTGAGACTTCCAGCCGAAGAAAAACGCGGCGTATTTGAAGGACTAAACAAGGACGGAGCTCTAATTTTATCGTTGCCAAACGGCGAGAGAGAGTTGGTAACCGCCGGAGATGTTTTTGCTGCTATCTAGGGATTAAAACTTATGCTGTTGGCAGTCGACTCAGGAAATACAAATACAGTCTTCGCTGTCTATGACGGGGATGAGTGCAAGGGTGTATGGCGATGTGGCACGAGCCCTCGTCGTACAGCGGATGAATATGCGGTCTGGCTAATTGATTTGATGGCTCTTGAGGGGTTGGATCGGGAAGCCGTCTCCGCCTCAATCATTAGCAGCGTTGTTCCTGAGGGTAACTTTAATCTGACAACCCTGTGCAAGCGGTATTTTAAATGCGTTCCACTGTTTATCGGGGAAGATGATTGTGATTTGGGTATAGAAGCCTTAATTGACCGGCCGGACCAAGTGGGTGCGGATCGTTTGGTAAATACTGTTGCAGTGCACGGCAAGTACGAAGGCGCCTTGATTGTTATTGATTTTGGAACGGCTACGACTTTTGACGTCGTTGACGAAGATGGCAATTATTGCGGTGGTGTTATTTGTCCGGGTATTAATCTCTCGCTTGACGCTTTGTACATGGCTGCAGCTCAGCTACCTCGAGTGGATATCCGCGCTACTACAAGAATTATTGGTAAGGCAACCATACCCGCGATGCAGTCTGGCATATTCTGGGGCTATATTGGCATGATAGAGGGATTAGTTCAGCGAATTGGCCAGGAATTTGGAGCTAAGATGATTGTTGTGGCGACAGGTGGACTGGCGCCACTCTTCGCTGAGGCGACGGATGTTATAGACCACGTTTATCCCGATATGACGTTGAGGGGTTTGGTTGAGGTTCACAAGAGAAATCGTCGTTGATGTCTAACTATTTAGATAACGGATTGCCGGGTGCGGAAGAACTACTTTTTCTTCCGTTGGGAGGGGCCGGTGAAATTGGTATGAACTTGAACCTATATGGGCATAACGGCGAATGGCTCATGGTTGATTTTGGGATAACGTTCGGAGATGAAACGACACCTGGGGTAGATGTTATTACACCGGATCCAAGCTTTATCTCAGAGCGTAAATGCGACCTTGCCGGATTGGTTTTGACCCATGCTCATGAGGATCATTTAGGCGCAGTGCCTTACCTATGGCCTGAAATTGAATGCCCAATTTATGCCACACCATTTACGGCAAGTGTTTTACGGCGAAAATTGGCAGAGACCAATTTCGGACACCGCGTCGATATAAATGTTATTCCATTGTCTGGTAAATTTTCAATTGGCCCGTTTGAGGTTGAGTTGATTACCATTACGCATTCAATTCCCGAACCCAATGCAGTTGTGCTGCGTACGCCATCGGGCACGGTGATGCATACGGGCGATTGGAAACTGGATCCGGATCCTCTCGTTGGTTTATCAACGGATGAACAGCGATTGGTTGAAGTTGGCGAACAAGGCGTCCTCGCGATGGTTTGTGATTCGACTAATGTGTTTGTAAGGGGAACATCCGGCTCCGAAAGCGACGTACGAGATAACTTGATGGAATTGGTGGGGAAGTACGAAAAGCGTGTTGCGATCGCTTGTTTTGCTTCAAATGTAGCGCGACTGGATACCATTGCGCGTGTTGGCGAGGCGCATGATAGAAGTGTTGCATTGGTTGGACGTTCTTTGTGGCGGATGTACGAATCTGCAAAGGAGAATGGCTATCTTACAGATATTCAGCCATTTATCACGGAGAAGGATGTCGGATATCTACCGCCAGAAAGGGTTCTAATAATTTGCACAGGAAGTCAGGGTGAGCCGCGGGCGGCGCTGCCGCGGATCGCCTCTGGAAATCATCCCACTGTTGACTTAGATAAGGGTGATGTCGTCATCTTTTCAAGCCGTGTTATCCCCGGTAATGAAAAAGCAATTGACCGTTTGCATAATAAACTAACGATGCGTGAGATTGAAATTGTTACGGCTAAAGACGATTTTGTTCACGTATCTGGACACCCAGCACGCGATGAACTTGCTCAGATGTACCAGTGGATTAATCCGCAAATTGCTGTACCCGTTCATGGCGAGGCTCGTCATATGATAGCTCATGCGAAGTTCGCGCGAGAATGTCAGGTGCCACAGCCTATCGTCGCGTTGAATGGCTCAATGGTTCGCTTGGCACCGGGGCGTGCTGAGATTATTGACGAGGTATTTTCGGATCGGCTTGCCTTAGATGGTAATCGGTTGGTTCCACTTAATAGTCAGGCGATAAAGGATCGGCGTCGCATGACATATCATGGTACAGCCGTCGCAACTGTCGTTATTGATACTAAGGGGTGTTTAATTGAGGATCCTATTATAACAGTCAATGGTGTTTACGATGGTGAAGACGAGAATGAGATTGAGCAGGAAATAACGAATGCTGTTGTGGCAGCAATTAACGATATTACGCCGGATCGGAGGTGTGACGACCATTTAATTGGTGAGATGTCACGTCGGGCCGTGAGGCGCTGCATTCAGGCAAGTTGTGGCAAAAAACCGCACACGGAAATTCATTTGGTCAGAATTTAAAGGGAAGTATCTATGATCGGACAATTGAATCATGTTGCGATTGCCGTCCCGGACCTGAAAGCGGCGTCCGCCAATTATCGAGATACTTTGGGTGCCAAAGTTTCAGAGCCTATTGATTTGCCATTGCATGGAGTAACAACAATTTTTGTTTAATTGGAAAATGCAAAGCTTGAATTACTCCATCCGTTAGGAGAAGGGTCTCCAATAGCAAAATTTTTGGAGCGAAATCCTGCTGGCGGGATGCACCATATTTGTTACGAGGTAGCCGATATTTATGCAGCCCGCGATAAACTGGAAAGCGACGGAATGCGTGTATTGGGAGATGGGGAGCCAACAATCGGCGCTCATGACAAACCTGTTCTATTTCTCCATCCGAAAGATTTTAACGGCACGTTGATTGAATTGGAGCAGGTCTAGGCCGAGGAGCGCTCTATGGGTTGGATTTCTGGAACACTTGTTTATGTCATCATTTGGTGGTTGGTTTTATTTATGGTTTTGCCTTGGGGCAATAGACCACCAGACTTGGTGGGAGAAGGACACGCTACAAGCGCACCAGAGAACCCTAGACTGTGGTATAAGGTAGGTGTGACGACGGTAATTGCCGCAGTTGTCTTTATTATCGTTTATTTCGTTACAGAGGCGGGATGGATTAACTTTAGGGTCGAATAGAAGTGACGGGGTGAGTTTCCAACGACCTAACTTGATGAGAAGGAAAAGGAAATGCGAACGGCGGCAAAGGTTTTGGTCGACACATTAGTTGCGCACGGGATCGACCGCGCGTTTTGCGTGCCGGGAGAGAGCTACCTCGCGGTTATGGATGCCCTGCACGATGATCCGGTCCTTGATTTGGTGAGCTGCCGTCATGAAGGCGGTGCTGCTTGGATGGCATTGGCGGATGCAAAATTGACGGGGCGGGCTGGGGTCGTGTTTGCCAGCCGGGGACCGGGTGCAACCAATGCATCTATCGCCGGGCATTCTGCTGAGCAGGGGTCGTTCCCGCTTGTTATGCTGATGGGGCAGGTGAGTACTACTAAGATCGGCAAGCGCGCGACGCAGGAAATTAATTACAACAAGACATTTTCTGATATAGCCAAAACTGTTGAGGAAGTGGATAAACCGGACCGGGTAGGTGAGGTTGTTGCCCGCGCAATTCGGATCGCAGAAAGTGGCACACCCGGCCCGGTAGTCGTCGCATTGCCGACGGACGTCTTGGCTACGAATTCGGATGCGGCGACGGTGATGCGCCGAAATCGATCGGTGGTACGCCCGAACGAAAGCGACACGGCGAGCGTCGCAGATATGATCAAGGCAGCGGAGCGCCCGATCATGATAGTTGGCGGCCGGGTTGACTCCGCGAAAGCCCGTCAATCTCTTTTGGCGGCTAGTGAGACTTGGGGTGTTCCTGTGTTGCCGACTTACGTGCATCAGGACGTTTTCCCCAATGAACACCCGAATTATGCCGGCGAACTCGGTATTAGGCCGCCTAGTGGTGTTGCAGAGACCGCCTTGAAGGCGGATTTGATCATCGCGGTCGGGACCAAGATGGGGATTGGTATGGCTACCATGAACGAGCAACTTCCGGCAGCCGGTCAGAAAGTCGTGCATATATATCCGGAAGCGTCGGTCATTGGTCGGCACTTTGATGTTGAGCTGGGCATCGTCTCGGAAGCTGGCGAGTTCCTTGAATCCCTCTCTGCGCAGAATGCACCGGAACTCAGCGATGCACGTAAATCTTGGATCAATAAGTCACACGCAGGCTATGCTGATTTTGCGAATTTGCCGTCTCGGGCGGCGGATGATGGACTGGACTTTGGGCATGTTATCGATGCGATGAAAACGCATGTTCCGGATGATGCAGTGATTACAGTGGATGCAGGGAGCTTTTCGAGTTGGTTGCATCACAAGTATCCATTTAATTCGTCGCAAAACCTCTTAGGATCAGAATGTGGTGCCATGGGAATGAGTATTCCAGCCGCCGTGGCGGCGGCCATTCGTTATCCAGATCGTCGTGTCGTCGCAGTTGTGGGTGATGGGGGAGCACTGATGAGCGGCTACGAATTGGCTACCGCAGTCGCCGCGGGTGTTAGAAATTTATGCATTATTATTTCGAACAATAACGCGTATGGCACAATTCGTATGCATCAAGAAACGCATTATCCTGGACGGCCGCATGCAACCGACTTGATTAATCCGGATTTTACGATTTTAGCCCAGGCTTTTGGAGCGAAAGGGTTGGCAATTGAAAAACCTGAAGAAGCAGATGCTATAATACAAGAAGCATTAACGGCTGATATTCCGGTGATTGTCGAAGCGAGAACGAGTTTGGAAAATATTGATGCGAAAAACTCGATTTCGGACTTGCGGGATCGATAGTTTCAGTCTCAAAAATTGAATTCAAACCGCAAAATACAAATCACGTGAGGTATATGGCATACTTTAGACTTTCATATTGTTGGCATTGTCTTAGCGTTAAAGAAAATAAGCACACAAGCAATGGGTAAAAAAATAGGCAAGAACGAAAGTTCTCGCCTGTTGAATTTATAAATTAGTCCGAAGCTTGCGAATTATTTTAAATTATCTCCCAAGGACTTTCGAACTCCCTCCCCAGACTCGGGCCGCTCCATTAAATGGTGCGCTTTGTTATTAGCGCCACACTTTAGGCCATGTGCTCCAACTCGTCACGTATTTTGTAAAAAATTTACAGAATTTTTTTTGCAGAAAAATTTCACAAAAAACTGAATTTTAGGATGAATGCTATCGCGAGAATTAGGATTGCTGGGCTGGCTTCTTGCAAACGTCCGCTCAGGACTTTGACAGCGGCGTAAGTGATAAAGCCAATGCCAATGCCAGTAGCTATCGAAAACGTCAGAGGCATAGCAATAGCGGTTACTACAGCAGGGACATAATCCGTTACGTCTTCCCAATTAATTTCTGAAAGGCCACGCGTCATCATGCAAGCGACAAAGAGAAGCGCAGGCGCTGTCGCATAGGCGGGTATACTGCCAGCAAGGGGAGCGAAAAAGAGACATGCAAGGAAAAGTATTGCAACGACAATGGCGGTAAGGCCCGTGCGACCTCCCGCTCGGATACCGGAGGCGCTTTCAATGTAACTTGTCGTAGTTGATGTACCGATGGCCGCACCTGCGACCGTAGCCAGGCTATCAGCTAGCAAAGCGCCACGGAGCCGAGGTAGGCGCCCGTCTTTGTCCAATAGGCCTGCTCTGTGTGCAACGCCGATCAGTGTGCCGGCGGTATCGAAAAGATCGACAAAAAGAAAGGCGAAGATAACGGCTATAAGTCCAAGTTCGAAAGCCGTGGCAAAATCCATCTGCATAAAGCTGGGTGCGAGGCTTGGCGGAGCGGAGACAACACCGGAGAATTGGTTCATACCAAGAAGTGATGCGACAATGGTGATGCCTAATATGGCAATTAGTATTGCACCTGGAACTTTGAGACGGTCCATCGCAACCATTGCGAAAAGGCCAATTGCCGTAAAGAGGGCTGCTGGTTGACTGAGGTCGCCTAGTTGAACGAGTGTGACGGGATTATCGACGACTATGCCGGCGCTTTTCAAGGCGATTATCGCGAGAAACATTCCAATACCAGCGGAAATCGCCATTTTCAGAGCGCGGGGAATGGAATTCACGATCCATTCGCGCACTGGGAATACGCTAAGTAGCAGAAAAATAATGCCAGACAAAAAGACGATCCCAAGGGCGGTTTGCCAACTATGTCCCATTTGGCCAACTACGGTGTATGTAAAGAAGGCATTCAGGCCCATACCTGGCGCTAGCGCGATCGGGTAGTTGGCGAGTATTCCCATCAACAAACTACCGAATGCGGCGGCAAGACAAGTGGCAACAAATGCTGCGTCGCGATCCATACCGGCATCGGCCAAAATTGCCGGATTAACAAAAACAATGTAGGCCATTGTCAAAAATGTTGTTAAACCTGCGAGGGTCTCGCGACGGACTGTGGTTCCATGCTGCTCGAGTTCAAAATATTTTACCAATGCTTGCAAAACACATACTCCGATCAAATGCGCCGATAGAAATTCTTTAACTAAGAATATAGAGTAAATTAATGAATTTTATTTTCATAGTATTTTTAGCAACTCTAGTCATCATTTTGCCGACGGCCTCTGTTTTCGCGGAAAGCACGAAGGTAAATATATCGGGGCGTGATTGTAAGAAACTGATCCAACATCGTGCCCGCTCTGACGTGAACTTCAACCCTGGTGTCGACGTACGAGGCCGTAAGGTGATCGACGCTGACCTCAATAGCGGAATGAAGCTAAAGTTTCCGACGGAAATTGAGTTTAATATCGGCTTCAACCCTCTTAAAGGTTCGGCTGCCTCTCGATTTGGAGAGACTTCCGTTACCGTTGGTAAAGTCAAATACGACATTTCTAAAAACTCGTTTTCGTTTGATGGGAAACCATTAAACGAAAAGGCGCTGAATGCCCTAGCGGCTAAATGCAGGTCGGCTGCGAAGTGAGCAGAGGGAACGGTGTATCAAGGCAGCCGTTGGACAATGAAGGGCGTCTTACATAGATTGACGCCACGAACAACGGTGCGTGTAGGAGTGACCGTTTCTAAGAAGGTTTGAATTGAAAATGAATATCGATACAAGCAACGCGGTGCGTCTTTCACAGTATTTTCTTCCAACTTTGAAGGAGACGCCACAGGAAGCTCAAATCGTTTCGCATCGATACATGCTGCGGGCCGGCATGGTGCGACAGGCCAGTGCGGGTATTTATTCCTGGTTGCCCTTTGGCTTTCGTGTCTTAAAAAAAATCGAGCAAATAGTTCGCGAGGAGCAAAACCGTAGTGGGGCTCAAGAGTTGCTAATGCCTACAATTCAATCGGCGGATTTATGGCGCCGATCGGGGCGCTATGAAGATTACGGTAAAGAGATGCTGCGTATACAGGATAGGCATGACCGTGACATGCTTTATGGACCTACGAATGAAGAATTAATAACGGAAATTTTTGCGGCATCTGTTCGAAGTTATCGGGATTTGCCGCAAAATCTATACCATATTCAATGGAAATTTCGAGACGAGGTTCGTCCGCGTTTTGGCGTCATGCGCGGGCGAGAGTTTTATATGAAGGATGCCTACTCATTTGACCTTGATGGGGAAGCGGGGCGGATAGCTTACAATAAAATGTTTGTGGCATACCTCCGAACGTATGCCCGGATGGGCCTAAAGGCTCTGCCGATGCGCGCGGAGACAGGACCGATTGGCGGTGATATGAGCCATGAATTTATAATTCTTGCAGAGACTGGCGAGAGTGAAGTGTACTGCCATAGTGAATTGCTTGGCTATGACATCCTTAAGGAGAAAATTGATTTCCGGTCTGCTGCAGGGATACAAGGATATGTAGATCGTTGGACTAGTCTCTATGCGGCGACAGATGAGATGCATGATCAATCTCGTTTTGAGAAAGAAGTTCCAGAGGACAAACGCGTTACGGCTCGCGGTATTGAAGTCGGTCACATCTTCTTTTTTGGTGACAAATATTCCAAGCCACTTGGTGCCGTTGTAACCAATAGTGAAGGCATAGAGGTTCCTGTTCAAATGGGATCTTACGGTGTTGGTGTCTCGCGCTTGGTTGGGGGAGTTATTGAAGCTTGTCATGATGACGATGGCATCATCTGGCCGGAAGCTGTGGCACCCTTTAAAGTTGGGTTGATCAACCTTCGCGTCGGCGACGAAGATTGCGATAAGGCCTGCGCGGATATTTATGGCAAGCTTGCGAATAACGAGATGGAAGTTATGTATGACGACCGCGACGAGCGGGCCGGAGTAAAGTTTTCTGACATGGATTTGATCGGGTTGCCATGGCAATTAGTTGTCGGTCCTCGCGGATTGAATAAAGGCGTGGTCGAATTAAAAAATCGTAAGAACGGTGAAAGACAAGAGATGTCTCTCGATGCAGCGTTGACGCGCATCGCAGGTTAGTTCAGTGGTTTTTTCCGCCTTTGAACTCTTGATAGCCTTTCGTTATTTGCGCTCTAAACGGCAAGAAGGCTTCATTTCTGTCGTAGCCTGGTTTTCGCTTTTAGGCATTATGCTCGGCGTTGCAACGCTTATCATTGTGATGTCGGTAATGAATGGCTTTCGTGCTGAGCTACTCGGACGAATTTTGGGTTTGAATGGTCATTTGGAAGTTTCGGCGCCCCGCGGAAACCTCGGCAATTATGATGAGATTGCCAACAGAATCATGAATGTGCCGGGTGTACTCGCGGCATCCCCGGTTGTCGAAGGGCAGTTGTTGCTGAGTGCTAATATGGTCTCGATTGGCGGTATTGCGCGAGGTATGCGGGCGAAAGATCTTCGGTTGAAGAAGCTTTTGTTTGACGGAATTCAGTCGGGAAGCCTTGATGGATTTGATGACAAAAATGGCGTAATGATCGGCAGCCGGATGGCTCAACGCTTTCATCTTGGCCTGGGGGACAAACTGACATTTATTGCACCGCGAGGCACCACGACGGCGTTCGGAACGATGCCTCGCATGAAGGCTTATCGCGTTGCAGCTATCTTTAACGTCGGAATGTCGGAATATGATTCAAGCTTCGTGTTTATGCCAATTAAAGCCGCGGAGGCGTTTTTCCGTATAAAGAATGGTGTTTCACATATTGAAGTTTCGGCAGACGATGCGGATAAGGTTGATGCGATTAAGAATGCCATCCTTCACCAAACAGGTTCGACTGTGTGGATACGTGATTGGCGTCAAGTAAATTCCAGTTTTTTCACGGCACTTCAGGTTGAACGTAATGTCATGTTCTTAATTTTGACATTGATAATTCTAGTAGCTGCGTTCAACATCATCTCAAGCCAGGTAATGCTCGTGAAGGATAAAGGGAAGGGGATCGCAATTCTCCGGACGATCGGTGCGACACGCGGCATGATTTTACGTATCTTTTTTGTTACGGGAGCAAGTGTGGGTGTTATTGGCACAATTTTGGGAAGCGTGCTTGGCATAGTGTTTTCGGGGAATATCGAGACAATTCGGCAGTGGATTCAAAGCCTTGCGGGGATTGATTTATTTCAAGCGGAAATTTATTTTCTTTCACAACTTACAGCAAAGGTCGACCCAAGTGAAGTTGTGATGGTAATAAGCATGGCGCTTTTACTATCTTTTTTAGCCTCCATTTATCCGGCTTGGCGTGCTGCTCATTTGGATCCCGTGGAAGCCCTTCGCTATGAGTGATCCAGTTGTGAAATTGGCGGGCGTTGAACGCATTTATAGGCAAGGTGAAAGGCATTTACATGTCTTGAAAGGGGCAAATCTAACAATTCTACCTGGTGAAATTGTTGCATTAGTTGGTCCGTCAGGTGCAGGAAAATCGACGTTACTTCACGTTGCGGGTTTATTGGAAGATCCTGACAAAGGTGAGGTTACGGTAGCTGGACAAGAATGTTCGCAGCTTTCCGATGATGCGCGGACTGCCCTTAGACGAACGGAAATAGGCTTTGTTTATCAATTCCACCATTTACTGCCAGAATTTTCTGCGGCGGAAAACGTTATGATCCCGCGAATGGCGGATGGGATCGGAAAACGGCGCGCGCAGGAGGTCGCCTTCAATCTTGTAAAGGCTGTCGGTCTCGCAGATAGATCTAGCCATAGACCCGCGCAATTGTCAGGGGGTGAGCAACAACGAGTTGCGATAGCCCGCGCTTTGTCTAATTCTCCGATGGTTCTATTGGCCGACGAGCCCACTGGAAACTTGGACAACCGGACGGCCTCTGGAGTCCTCGAATTACTGCAAGGCTTGGTTAAGGACAGAGGTTTAGGTGCGTTAATAGCCACGCATAATCTCGATATGGCAAAGAGAATGGACCGTATCCTCTGTTTGGAAAACGGCTTAGTAGAGACGACTGGATAGTGTGTTCACGACTGGCTTACAGGCACGAGAAGCCTGACGGTACGGGTAGTTTACCGGGAAGTTCAATATTTTAAATTTTATAAGTATTAAATTTATCAGCGTATCGCGTGGCAGAATTAATTACGAATTGGGTTTTCTCAATTCAAACCGACCTGAGATCGGGCAATATGGTGAGCTCGATAAGCTTGGTTACCATTTCGACATTTTCTAATCCGCTACAAACGGCCACTAAGTCATCATACTGACGTTCAGGAATTGGTATTCCTGATACAATTTTTTGAAGTCTGTTTTTGAGTGTTGGAAAATTCCAAATGAATTCTTTACCAGTCGCCGATTTCGTAAAGCTTTGGCCGTTTTTAAGGTAAATTGTGATTTGGGGGCCGAATAGAGTACGACGATGCGATGGGATAATCTCTACGCGATGCATTAAGTCTAAGACTTCGGGGGGGTCTTCCTCACCGACACCTCTTTGGACGCATTTTAAAATAGGGAAAGATCGCCGAACGACGCCCCACGCCGCGTAATAGTGCGGACTATCGGGTTGCGGATTGCGGCTTCGAGAGGGAAATGCCGGGCTCGGGTACTCGGTCTCAAGCCAATTCACAATAGCTTCGATCCGTTCAACGTCTTTGTAGGCAATATCGTTCTCCTCACAAAGGGCTGCGGTAACATCGACGTGGGCGATGTTAAATCCTGGCGTCGAATAAATTCGGTATAGCGTTTCTAAAAAAATCCAGTCCTTACCAAGATTTGCTGTAACCTTATTAAGGTCAGTCTGGTTATCTGCCGTGAAACTGTGCTGGAGTAAGCCAAGATTGTTGCCGGTATATGCGTGGTAAAACCCCGCTTTGCCCTCAAGAATTGTTTCGCCACCTGGCGCACCATGCTTCGACATGGCGACCGCGAGCAGTGCATTTCGGACAGCGCCACCTTCGCGAAGGGCTCTACCACCGCTGCGGATACCTTCTAAATTGCCGCTTGCCAAATTCACACATTGTGCGATGGCACCGTGAATCAGCGCAGCGTCGAGACCAACAATCTTAGCGTAGGCGATCGCTGCACCAAAAATTCCAAAAACTGGTCCTGAATGAAATCCACGCGACATCACGGTTGGAATGAAGTCCGACGCCATGCGTTCCATAATCTCGTAACCAGCCGCGACACCGGTCAGAAACTTCTTGCCGTTTGCACCGGATACCTCGGCTGCTGCGAGTGCAGCAGGTATAATCGCGCAACCAGGATGCGTTAGCATTCTAAACGTATCCCATTTTCCGCCGGCAAAAATCGTCTCGGCATTGACCAGTGCAGCACCCGCTTTCGTAAGTTTTGTCCCGGTAACGAGGCATGTTCCAGCGCCACCGCCGCCAGCTTCTTCTTCTTGCATCATTGCAATCGCTTGGCGGGCTTCTGGAAATTCATACCCAACGAGTGCCGACGATAATGCTTGTAGTGTTACACCTTTTGCGCGGTCTACCACGTCCAATGGTAAATCTTCAAAAGACAATGATTCTACCCAAGAGGAAATTTTGCGGCTCATTGATGTCATGAGTTAGGTCCTTTCAGACAGGCGTACGTGATGCTTGGAGAAATTTTGTACGAGTCGTTGTTTTTTATAGCGTGCTATTCTTTTGACGACTTAGTTTTGTCTTTATTTTGTAGTTTACGGCTTTAACACAAACTATATGTAGTGTTTACTCCATCCCAATTTCCTTTGACCCACATTTGGACATTATTGTCATATGCCTTACGCTGATTTTGTTCACCTTCGTGTTCACTCCGCCTATTCGCTGTCAGAAGGGGCACTCCAAATCAAGGATATCGTAGCCCTTTGTCAACGTTATCAGATGCCGGCTGTTGGCATTGCGGATACAAATAACTTATTTGGGGCTTTGGAGTTTTCACTGGCAGCCCGAAATGCTGGTGTGCAGCCGGTTGTTGGTACAAAGATAGGTTTGCGCCGACCGGATACAAACGGACGTGGAAGACAGCCGCACTCCGGTTTTTCCCCGCCGGATGACCTTGTGTTGTTAGCACAATCGGAAACCGGGTACCGGAACATTCTCGCGCTGATTAGTCGTGCTTTCCTTAAAACAGAGCCCGGTGAATTGCCGCAGGTCGATATTGATGATTTAGCTGAGCAAAACGAAGATATCATTGCCTTAACGGGTGGCGCGAATGGAGCCCTGGGCCGCCTTATTGTGAGTGGTCAAGGCCAGGCCGCCGAAGAGGTTTTGGTTCGGCTCGCAAAAATTTTTGATGGCCGCCTGTATGTGGAATTGATGAGACATGGGTTGGAAATTGAAAGACAGATAGAGAGTGACTTGATTGATCTGGCATATCGTCATGATATTCCGCTTGTTGCCACTAATGAGGCTTTCTTCCCCGACCAAGATATGTATGAGGCCCATGACGCGCTACTCTGCATTTCGGAGGGAGTGCCATTATCAAAGTCGGATCGTCGCCGGGCAACACCGGACCATCGCTTTAAATCCGCGGAAGAGATGCGTTTGTTATTCGCCGATATACCGGAGGCGATCGACAATACGCTAGTGATCGCACAACGTTGCGCATTTATGCCCGACACACGTAATCCGATCTTGCCGACATATCCACAGTTGGATGGTCGCAGTGAAGAACAAGCACTGCGGGAACTTGCGGAGGCTGGTCTTCATAAGCGACTGGAGGAACACGTCTACTGTGAAGAAACAAACCAAGAGAAACGGAAGGAGATCGCACAGCCGTATTTGGATCGCTTCAATTTTGAACTTGGTGTGATCAATCAGATGGGATATCCGGGCTACTTTCTGATTGTTGCGGATTTTATCCAATGGGCGCGGCGTCATTATATTCCTGTTGGTCCGGGGCGTGGTTCAGGTGCAGGGTCGGTGGTTGCTTGGGCGCTTACCATTACGGATTTGGATCCACTGCGATGGGGATTATTATTTGAACGTTTTCTTAATCCGGAACGAGTATCTATGCCGGACTTTGATATCGATTTTTGCCGAGATGGCCGCGATAAAGTTATTCGGTATGTACAGTCGGAATATGGTCACGATCGCGTCGCCCAGATTATAACGTTCGGTAAACTCGAGGCACGCGCTGTGCTCCGCGACGTTGGCCGGGTTTTAGAGATGCCATATTCCCAAGTAGACCGAATTTGTAAGTTAATACCCAATAATCCAGCAAACCCGGTGAAATTGCAGGAAGCTATCGATGGGGAGCCAATGCTGCAGGAAATGCGGCGCGACGATGATAGTGTTGCAAAATTAATAGATATATCGTTGAAGCTTGAGGGGCTTTTCCGGCATGCATCCACACATGCGGCTGGCGTGGTTATTGGGGACCGGCCATTGGAACAGTTAGTTCCGTTGTATCGCGATCCGCGTTCCGAGATGCCTGTAACACAATTTAATATGAAATATGTCGAGATGGCAGGGTTGGTGAAGTTTGACTTTCTCGGCCTTAAAACGCTGACAGTTCTTGATAAGGCGGTTGAACTCTTGAAAGACCGTGATGTTGTTATTGATTTGGCCCAAATTCCACTCGACGATAAAAAGACTTTCGAAATGTTGTGCAAGGGCGATGCAGCAGGTGTTTTTCAGCTGGAAAGTTCAGGCATGCGCGATGTTCTGAAGAAACTGCGTCCTGACAGGTTCGAAGATATTATTGCTGTTGTGGCCCTCTATCGACCTGGCCCGATGGATAATATTCCAAGCTACATACAGAGAAAGCATGGGAAAGAAACGATCGAATATCTTCATCCAATGTTGGAAGGTATTTTGAGAGAAACTTACGGGATCGCAATTTATCAAGAACAAGTCATGGAAATCGCTCGTGTCCTCTCAGGGTATTCGCTGGGCGGTGCTGACTTACTACGCCGGGCCATGGGTAAGAAGATTCGTGCCGAGATGGAAGCGCAGCGCAAAAACTTCATCGATGGTGCGGTAAAAAATGGTGTTCACAAGGGAACAGCAGCTGATATTTTTGTTCAAGTCGAGAAATTTGCCGGTTACGGCTTTAATAAATCGCATGCGGCAGCGTATGCATTGGTTGCGTATCAAACTGCTTATTTGAAAGCCAACTACCCAGTAGAATTTTTTGCTGCGTCCATGACGCTCGATGCTGGAAATACAGACAAATTAGGTCTCTTTCGGGTAGAATTGGAACGCCAAAAGATTGAACTACTACCGCCGGACGTGCAGAAGTCTGGCGTATATTTTTCAGTAGAGCAGACTGAAAATGGGGAACAGGCGGTCAGGTACGCGTTATCCGCGATCAAGAACGTGGGCTCAGCTGCGATAGGAGATCTAGTGGCTGAACGTCAAGGCAATGGTAAATTCAGGGACCTTTTTGACTTTGCAGAGCGCCTTAATTCGCAGGTCATTAATAAACGTCAAATTGAAAACTTAGCCCGCGCGGGCGCCTTCGATAATGTTGTTCCGAACCGGCGGCAAGTATATGAAGCAGTTGAGATACTTGTGCGACATACCAATGCGATGCAGAACGAGCGTGCTAGTAATCAAGTAAATTTGTTTGGCGATGGGTTCGACGTTCAGTCAAGACCTGGTTTACCAGATGTTGACGACTGGTCGACGGAGGAACGGCTTCACCAAGAACATGAAGCAATTGGATTTTATCTGTCTGCGCATCCGCTTGAATCTTATAGGCAGACATTATCTCGGCTTGGTGTTGTCGATTGGGTCGATATTCAGGCTGGTCGTGTGCGAGGCGGCCGATTCACTATCGCTGGTATTGTTTCCGCTCGTAAATTTGTTAATTCAGCGAGGGGCGGTCGGTTGGCTTTTGTTCAAATGTCAGATGCTACGGGATCTTATGAATTGACGATTTTTTCTGAGCTTTTGGCGAAGAGTCGAGACTTACTCGAATCTGGCACGCCGCTTCTTGTGACAGCGGATATTCAACGCCGAAATGACGAGATTAGAACAACAGCAACAGCCCTTGAACCATTAGACGAAGCTGCGGCGAATGCCGTTGCTGGTTTGAAAGTATTCTTGCGTGATATTTCGACTGTTGAGAGTTTGTCTGGCGTTATTCAGGAACACGGAACGCGCGGGCGGGGGCGAGTTAGTCTAGTTTTGGATCGAGAATTACGTGAAATTGAAATGGAGTTGCCGGAAGGATACCAGATTTCTGCGGGCATGCGGTCTGCTATTAAATCTATATCGGGCGTAATTGAAATCGTTGATCTTTAGTTTTATTGTTTGCAAGTACACTTGCATTCATTCGCCGCTGGGCTTATACCCCGCGGACTAACTTCACACATGGGCTCGCGGGTTTCCTCACATAATAGGATAATTCGCTCCGGTGTCATATACGACCAAAGCTCATGGAGGATTAACCGGAGAAGGGAACAAATATGGCAGTGCCATCCTTTACGATGCGCCAGTTGCTAGAAGCTGGCGTTCATTTTGGACATACAACGCGGCGTTGGAATCCAAAGATGGAGCAATTCATTTTCGGTGCGCGGAACGGTGTTCACATTATTGATTTAGAACAGACGGTTCCAATGCTCTATCGAGCGATGGAAGCTGTGCGAGACGTTGCGGCTGGCGGAGGTCGCGTGCTTTTTGTGGGTACAAAGCGCCAAGCAGCGACTATAATAGCGGAATCGGCCTCTCGTTGCGGTCAGTACTATGTCAATCATCGTTGGCTTGGCGGGATGATGACAAACTGGAAAACAATTTCGAATTCAATTAAGCGTCTTCGGGTCGTTGAAGAACAATTGGCTCAAGAAGACATCGGATTGACAAAGCGTGAGTTGCTTCGGGTTGAGCGCGAACGTGCGAAACTGGATCAAGCGCTTGGTGGCATTAAGGAAATGGGCGGCTTGCCAGACATTGTTTTCATCGTCGATACAAATAAGGAAGATATAGCGGTTCAAGAGGCCAATAAGCTTGGCTTACCCGTAATTGCTATTGTTGACAGTAACTCTAGTCCGGATGGTGTTACCTATCCAATACCGGGAAATGATGATGCTATGCGCGCCATTAGCTTGTATTGTGACCTCATTAGTGGTTCGGTACTCGACGGATTGCAAGCTGAAATGGTCGCTAGCGGTGTTGACGTTGGCGAATTGGATGAGCCCGGCGTGGAGGCTATGCCGCAGGCGGAAGCCACACCAGAGGCGGAAGCCACACCAGAGGCGGAAGCCACACCAGAGGCGGA
>PBOZ01000061.1 GCA_002724555.1 Rickettsiales bacterium | reverse complement strand
GGCCAATTTGCCTTCTTATTTTGACGGCCTGCAGCTTGCAGCCCGGGAAGTTGGCGGTTTACAAATTCAAAATCGAGGTACAATTGCAGGTAACATCTGCAATGCCTCACCTGCTGCGGACAGCGTACCACCACTTTTAGCACTAGACGCCATCGTAGAAATTGCCGGTGCCCACGGCTCCCGGAAGCTCCCGCTTTCCAAATTCATCAAAGGCAACCGCCGAACGGCCCTCGATCCTAGCGAGTTGGTCACTGGCCTCTTTATCCCCAAACGCCAATCAACATCACACGCGACGTTCCTCAAACTCGGGGCGCGCCGATACCTCGTCATTTCAATCGCCATGGCTGCGGTTACGATTGATTTTGATGATTCCAATACGATCCAGGATGCAAGAGTTGCAATCGGATCTTGCTCAGAAGTTGCTTGTCGACTTCACGGCCTTGAAGACGCCCTCAAAGGAAAATCAGCAGGAAACAATCTTGCGGCCGAACTGAAGACAGATATGATGTCCCACCTCTCTCCCATCGACGACATCCGGGCCGACGCCCATTATCGGTTAAATGCTGCGGCGGTCATCATTAGGCGAGCGTTAAACGATTTGAGGACCGGACGTTGAATAATGCCTCTATAAAGCGAGAAGCAACGGTTAGCTTCAGTCTTAACGGCGAGACCCGTGCATATACCGGGGACCCGTTCAATAGATTAGCGAACGTCATTAGAGATGAATTTGGACTCACCGGCACCAAGATAGGATGTGATGCAGGGGATTGTGGCGCCTGCACCATTCTAATTAACAAAGAACAGGCATGCGGTTGTCTTGTTCCTGTGGCACAGGCTAAAGACTGCGATATCGAAACAGTTGAGAATATCCAGACCTCTGAACTCGGTAGCGCCCTTCAGAATTCATTTCTGCATTACGGTGCCGCACAATGCGGAATTTGCACGCCCGGCATGCTCGTGGCCGCAGTATCGCTTCTCTCGCATGATCCAAAACCGGACCGTATGATCGTCGAAGATACGCTTGGCGGAGTTTTATGCCGTTGCACCGGTTACCGAAAAATTATCGACGCGGTGCTGAACGCGCATCAATTTGTGGGCGCAAATATCACCCAAGATTCGAATGCGAGAGGAGTTGGTACCCGGCTCAAGCGCGTCGACGGTCAACCCAAAGTTACCGGTGATGACATATTTGCCGCCGATCATGCCCCGACCGACGCTCTCTGGCTGCGCGTTATCCGGTCCCCGTATGCGCGGGCGACCTTTAAGATCAACAATATAGAGGCATTTATTTCTTCTAATCCCGGTGTAGAAACAATACTAACTGCGCGGGATGTGCCCGGTGAGAATAGTTTTGGGATTTATCCGGATTTAAAAGACCAACCTGTCTTTGCCGATGGATTAGTTCGCTATCGTGGCGAAGCCGTTTTAGCCGTCGTCGGCACCAAATTCGCCGTGGATACTCTCAAATTCGCTGATATACCAATCGATTGGAAGCCCCAAGAACCGATCAGTGGTGTCGCCGCAGCGCTGATGGATGCTTCTGCGGCGATTCACGACAATACGCCGGACAACGTTTTGACCCGGGGCCGGCTGAGAAAGGGTAACGTCGAAGGAGCCTTTGAAGACGGCGCAGTCGCTGCGGGTGACCTCCAGACAGCCTTTGTCGAGCATGCGTATATCGAACCCGAGGCGGGGTTTGCCGAACGCGTGGGCAACAGGATCGAGATTACCGCCTGTACACAGGCTCCCTATATGGACCTCGATGAGTGCGCACGGGTTTTAGGCGTCAAAAAGGATGCGGTACGGATCATTCCCTCCGCCTGTGGCGGCGGTTTCGGCGGTAAACTCGACGCATCCATCCAATTGCCATTGGCGGTAGCGGCTTGGAAGCTAAACCGTCCAGTTCGCGCCATTTACACTCGGATTGAGTCGATGGCCTCGAGCACGAAACGCCATCCAGCAACGATTAAAGCCCGGGCGGCAGCTGACGCAAACGGCCTTCTGTCTGCCTTCGAAATGCAAGCAGATTTCGACACCGGTGCCTATGCATCCTGGGGACCAACAGTGGCTGATCGGGTGCCCGTCCACGCTACAGGTCCTTATCTAGTACCCAATATATTAGTCAATTCGCGTTCGATCTACACGAATTCGCCGCCGTCGGGGGCATTTCGTGGGTTTGGCGTCCCGCAGGCCGCCATTTTGCAGGAACGACTGTACGACGATTTAGCCGAGCAACTGGAGCTCGACCCCTTCGAATTTCGATATCGGAACGCCATTCGTGCCGGTGTTCCAACGGCAACCGGTCAAATTCTAACACATAGTGTCGGCCTTGTGGAATGCTTGGACGCGCTGCGACCGCACTGGGACAAGCTGCGAATGGATGCGGACCGCCAAAACGCAAC
The DNA here is from genome assembly GCA_002724555.1 of Rickettsiales bacterium. Lineage (GTDB taxonomy): Bacteria > Pseudomonadota > Alphaproteobacteria > UBA8366 > UBA8366 > UBA6544. The sequence continues at coordinate 30,539 of PBOZ01000061.1, read as the reverse complement.
AAACAACACGCCCCGCCGTCGCGGCATCGGTGTTGGCTGTATGTGGTACGGCTGCGGTAATACCTCAATGTCAAATCCGTCTACGATGCATGTCACTTTGGAACGAAACGGTAAGCTTACCTTGTTCAGTGGTGCGGTTGATATCGGACAGGGTTCCAATACTGTAATTTTGCAAATTTGTGCCGATGCGCTGGGTTTACCGCCGTCGAACTTCTCATTAGTTCTCGGGGATACTGACCTCACAGCGGATGCCGGCAAGACATCGGCCTCGCGCCAGACCTTCGTATCTGGAAAAGCGGCGTTTAACGCCGGACGGGCCATGCGAGCAGAAATTCTCCGCCTAGCCAACTCAGGTGACGACGCTACGCTGCGCCTCGAAGGCGCACATGTGATCGTCGAAGAAGACAGCCGGACTATAAGTCTTGATCTTAGTACCCTTCCGACCCAAACCGGCGACAATGTCGTTCTAAAGAGCGAAGGGACGTTTGATCCTCCAACGACACCCCTTGACGCAGATGGCCAAGGAAACCCCTATGCGACGTTCGGTTTCGCCGCACAAATCGCCGATTTGGAGGTCGACCGCGAACTCGGTACCGTGCATCTAAGAAAAATTATTGCTGCGCATGATCTGGGCCGGGCCATTAATCCGACTTTGGTCGAAGGCCAAATCCACGGTGGCATCGCACAAGGAATCGGATTAGCTCTTATGGAAGAATACATACCGGGCCGGACTGAAAACCTCCACGATTACCTAATCCCCACCTTCGGCGATGTTCCGGATATTGATGTAATCCTGGTCGAGGACCCAGAACCTCACGGGCCCTATGGCGCTAAGGGTATCGGTGAGCCAGCCCTTGTTCCGACCGCACCCGCCATTTTCGGCGCCATTCGCCACGCGACCGGCGTACGGGCCTCACAAATCCCACTGCTACCCCATCGTTTAAAAGCCGAGCTGGAAGCGCTAAAGGATCAAAAAACATGACCGGGCCGAAAGCAACTCCTAAGTTGGGAATTGATAGGACAGAGATATTTGGTGCCCGTGAAGGCAATGGTGGAATTATTCGCTGCGACGCATGTCCAGTACTTTGCCGCATCCGTCCTGGACGGACCGGTGCCTGCAGCCGTTATGCTAACGAAGACGGCCGGTTGATCCGCACAGATGCCCTTGTTTTAGCGGCACGGAACGCAAACGAAGGTGGCGAGATAGTGCCATTTCTTACGGACCAACCCAATTGGGATGGCAATCCAATCACGGGAAAGGACGTCTTCGTCACGGGGATCGGGTCCGGAACGACCTATCCCGACTACAAACCCGCACCGTTCATCGTCTCAAGCGATTACAAAGGGGTAGATACGGTGACTGTCGTGACTGAGGGGATCTTTAGCTATTGCGGCGTAAAAGTAAAAATTGATACGGATCGCCATATTGGATCAGAAACGGCCGCCGTCCGCGTTGATGGCGAGCATGTTGGGCATATTACCACTGCTGAATATGGCTCTCAGATGCTGTCGCTTGGTGGTGTCAATCACCTGACAGGTGGCACAAAAAAAGAAGGCAACGTGACTTGTCACACAATGATGGCGCTTTGCAACAAGGAAGCAATCGAAGTCGCCATTGACGAAGGATCGTCGTTAATTATCCAAGCAGGTAAAGCGCCCATTATAAACGGTGTTAAGGAACAGCGCATGCGGGTCGGTTGCGGCTCTGCTGCCATTGGGATTTTCGCAAAACAATGGTTCGGCGAAGCGGACGAAGTTGTTGTGGTCGATGACCACATTACCGGTGTTCTATCCGAACATCAGGCGGGCAAGGTTCTCAAGATGCCACCAAGCGGCATCAAGATGAGCGGGCGCCGTTCCACCCCAGGACGCTACTTTCAGGTGGCAGAACCAGGCTCCGGATGGGGCGGCACAGACATCAAAGATCCATTGTCGATCATAGACGGATTCGATCCAGAAGTAGCTTGGCCCGGTATGCGTTTGCTTATGACTAGCACGACTGGTGAGGATGCGATTTATTGCGTCTTAGATGAAGAATTGCGTCCGGTAGAGACAAACATGCCACAGCCACTGGAAATCGTCGTCAAGCGGATCGGCGAGAATTGCGAGCCGTCGCTTTCCACCGTCCTCTTCATGGGAGGTGCCGGCGGCTCCTTACGCGCGGGCGTCACCGACAATCCGGTGCACTTAACACGATCGGTCCGACAACGTCTAACTCGCGTTACCATGGGCGGCGCACCGGTCTATGTATGGCCTGGCGGTGGCATCACCGCGATGGTCGATGTAATGCAGATGCCCGACCATTCCTTCGGTCACGTGCCCACCCCCGCAATCGTTGCACCGATAGAATTTACCTTGGCCCGATCGGATTATGCCGAACTTGGTGGCCATACGGGTCACGTAACGTCACTTGAGGATGTTTTAGCCGAGTTTTCTGAGACCGCACGGCGCGAAAACTGGCGCCCAGACAATCCCTGGCCACTCACAAAAAACAAGACCTAATAGAATTCATGTTAGCAGAGTGTTCCATATCAAACGATGTCTCCGGTTCAGCACAAGTTTTGCCGTTGAAGAATGGACGGCTATACTTAAATGAAGGACCTATTGATCTTGTTATCGACGCCGAAGGTGATACTGGTGCCATCACATCAGCCTACGAACGCATAGCTCGGAGGTTCGATGGATTGCTCCGTGAACTCGTCTCCGAACTAACGTATTTGCGGCAACCCATTGGGGAAACGCCACATAGGTTTCAAGGAAGTGTTGCTTCCCGAATGGCAAAAGCCATCGCAACGCATCATGATGAGTTCGTGACGCCGATGGCAGCGGTTGCTGGCGCCGTAGCCGACGAAATGATTACTCAAATTTCCAATATCACCGGTATTCGTAAGATTTACGTCAACGACGGTGGCGACATCGCTTTCCATCTGTCACCACATGAAAGTATATCGATTGGTCTCGTCACCACACTTCGAACTGCGACCCTTGACGGTTCTATCCGAATTCCTGAGACGTCGCGGATTAGAGGCGTAGCTACAAGTGGCATGGACGGTCGCAGCTTGTCTTTTGGTATTGCGGATGCTGTTACAGTCTTAGCGCGCTCCGCGGCCGAGGCTGATGTAGCCGCTACTCTGATCGCGAATGCGGTCGATATCGACGACCCTGCCGTAATACGGGCCCCTGCGAATGAATTAGATCCCGATAGCGATCTCGGCGACCGATGCGTTACAATCGCACGCAGACATTTATCGAAAGAAAAAATCGACCTTGCCCTAAAGAGCGGCGTCTCGCGGGCACAAAAGATGGTGAGTAGCGGCAGCATTGAGGCAGCATTACTTGCCTGCGAAGGTCAAATCCGGATCGTCGAGAACTCTGAAATCAATATTTCCAAAACATTGACCGCATATGAAAGCCGCTGACAGCAAGCGTCTCCAACGGAGGACGAAATTGTGATTGACCCCCTTTTAATCGAAGAACAAATTGGACAAATTTTGCGTGAAGACATTGGTTTTGGTGATCTCACGTCCACCATCATGATTGACGAACACACGACAGGCATATTCGATGTGAATGCGCGCGAAGATATCGTCGTTGCGGGCATGGCGGTTGCGGCTGCAATTTTTAAGCGTTGCGAGCCGGGATGCACGTTCGAACCAAGGGTGAACGATAGCGACAATATTGCAAATGGGACGACAATGGCGCGCATCTCTGGGAAAGCGCGGGGCCTTTTAACCGCCGAGCGCAGCGCCCTAAATATGCTGCAACACCTCTCAGGGATCGCCACCCTGACGTCGAAATATGTGAAAGAGATCGAGGGAACTGGGGCCACATTAATTGACACCCGTAAGACGACACCAGGTCTTCGCGCATTGGAAAAACACGCGGTGACTTGCGGTGGTGGTCGGAACCACCGCCTCGCCCTCGACGGCGGTGTCCTAGTGAAAGACAATCACATTGCCGTCTGTGGTGGACTGACTGCGGCGATCCAAAGAGCAAAAGCGCAGGTCCCTACCCTAACAAAAGTCCAAGTTGAATGTGATAACTTGGAACAAGTGAAGGAAGCCGTTGAAGCCGGCGCCGACTCGCTTCTTCTAGATAACATGTCGCCGGAAACAATGCAGAAAGCAGTTGAAATCGTGGACGGCCGAGCCACGCTTGAAGCGTCTGGCGGCATCACCTTAGAAACCGTTCGCTCAAAAGCGGAATCCGGCGTCGATCTTATCTCGACAGGAAAAATCACTCAGTCCGCACCCTCCGTAGATATCGGCCTGGACGACGTCGAAACCTAAACGGGGGTCACTAGCAGAAAAAACAAATGAACGGCATTCTTTTTCTCGTTGTTGGGCCAAGCGGTGCGGGTAAAGACACCCTAATGGCGAGCGTGCGCACTCACCTCGCCGATGACGAGAGGTTTGTCTTCGCGCGTCGCGCGATCACCCGGCCGGCAGACGCGGGTGGCGAAGACCACGAAGCCGTCGATGTTGTTGAATTTAAGCGGCGCCGAGATGCTGGCGACTTTCTGGCGCATTGGCAGGCTCACGAACTGTATTACGGACTACCTGTCGCGTTGGAAACTGAGCTCACAGCTGGCAAGAATGTCTTGGCTAATGTCTCGCGAGTGGCAATACCTAAAATATTAGCGCGGTACCAGACAACGAAAGTAATCGAAGTCAAAGCGCCGCGCGAAATTCTTATGGCGCGGCTACGTGCGCGCGGACGGGAATCCGAAAATGATTTGAAGCGGCGCCTTGCCCGGAAAGTAGACCCCTATCCGCCAGAGGCGGATGTCCTCACAATTCAGAACGACTCTACGCCCGAAATCGGGACAAAACGTTTTCTATCGGCACTAATACGCTCGCTTCCAAATACGCTTCGGATCCGTCAACTGCCAATCGATACGTGGCGCGAGAACGTCTGTTTCCTCCATCGTGATTGTCCTCACTACGTAGCCAACGACTATCTGGGAACTGCCAAAGTCGACATATCCGGCGCGCGGCGAAGCATTCGATCAAAGGTCAATATTATCGACGATGCGGCACTTCTCGGCATTCACGAAATAGGCTTGTCACAACATGCATTCGAAACGCTGGGACTTCCTGAAGACACCGAAGTCACTATTGAACGCACCCCGTCGCCAAAAAGCGGGAACGCATTAAGGTCGAAACTGAACGGAAATGAACTTTCGCACGATGAAATGCACATGGTCATCCGCGACATCGCTGAGGACAGATATACCGAAAAAGAAATTGCCGCGTTTCTCGTAGCTGCATCTAAGGACCTGACAATCGATGAAGTGCAATCCCTCACCCGCGCGCGCGCAGGGTTTGCCCACTGCTTCGACTGGGGGAACGATTTGGTCGTGGATAAGCACTCTATGGGCGGTATCCCCGGCAGTAGGATCACGATGATCGTGGTCCCGATTATTGCTGCGCATGGCCTTCTTATCCCAAAGACATCTTCCCGAGCAATAACCTCCGCCGCTGGAACAGCCGACGCGATGGAAACCGTAGCTAAGGTTGAACTCACACCCGATGAAGTCCAAAAAACTGTCAGCGAGAGCAATGGATGCATCGCTTGGAACGGACGATTAAATCACTCCGCTATTGACGATGTAATGAATTCGATTACCCGCCCGTTGGGTGTCGATTCGACTAAGTGGGCGGTCGCATCAATCTTATCAAAAAAACTTGCGGCCGGGGCTACACATACGATTATCGATATTCCGGTCGGTCCCTACGCAAAAGTTCAACGAGCGAAAGAAGGCCGAGAGTTGTCTCGTCTTTTTGAGGAAGTCGGTGCAGGCATCGGCATGACTGTAATCGCTCGAGTGACAGATGGAAGCCGTCCTATCGGGAGAGGAATTGGCCCGGCCCTAGAGGTACGAGATGTGTATAAAGTATTACAAAATGCGTCGGACGCACCAGAAGACCTCCGTGAAAAAGCACTTGGGTTTGCTGCCTCAATTCTTGAATGGGACCCCTATATTTCGCGTGGGCAAGGTCGCAAAACAGCCAATTCTATTTTACAAAGCGGGCGGGCCCTAAGTTCACTGGAGAGAATTATCGATGCTCAGGGCCGCAAGGAAATTGCAGACAGCCCCGGTAACTTAGTTCACGAGGTAAAGGCACCTCACAGCGGAAATGTTTCCAATATCGATTCCTATCGAATTTCTGGCATTGCACGCCGTGCAGGCGCACCAATGGACAAATCCTCTGGTATCGACCTTTCCATAAAATTAGGCCAAAAGGTTACGGCAGGGGATAGTCTTTATTTCATCCATTCGAATGTGGAATCCGAGCTCTATATCGCTAGTGCCTCAGCAGAGAGGGATTCAGGAATAAAAATCGACTGATAGAGCTTCTGAGAAAATTCCTTAGAGGCTTGCAGTTAGAAAGCACGAGTTGAGCTAAAAACACCGGAAAAATATCCTGGTGATCACGCGTACCTTAAATTTGTACTCTTAAGACTTTGAAACGTTACTGCGGCAATAGCATATCGGCGATTATTTGCGTCAGTTCAGCAAAGGTTTTGAAGACAAACCAAAGCGCTATCCCCGATACAATCCCAGCAATAAGCCAAATCCAATGCCATCCAGCGATAAAAACACCCACTAATCCGATAATGGGTAGCACTAGTCCCGTCAAAATCGCGAGTTTTGCACCATGCCGAACCATGAATCCGACCGCCGGATATTGCTCCATACCGCCTGCACTCCCTCATTAGATCGTCGACGCCACATCGGCATCAGCGATTGCTCTTTGCTATTCAGATAATATCTAAAAGATTTAAGCAGAAGAACAGAGAGGGAAAGATGACAGACCTACCTTTATCAAGCGTAGAGCTTGCTGAAGAGATGATCGCTTTCAACGCCGATTCCCTAACAGCCACCGACACGGCTCAACTCCAGCGCCTTATTTTGGATTATTGCGCAGTGGCTATTTGCGGTTCCACGCGCCCCTGGGGCCGTAAAATGCGCGTGTGGTCTCAACAACAGCAATCCCATGGCCAGGTCCGCCTCATTGGGTCTGGTGACATGACAAATGCTGTTACGGCAGCCCTTGCCAACGGCACAGCCGCCCATGGTTACGAACTTGACGACACACATGAGGCATCAAGCAGCCATCCGGGTGCGGTCGTTATCACTGCTGCCTTCGCCGTCGCCGCAGAAACAAATGCTGACGGGCGCCAAATTTTAGCTGCCATTGCCGCTGGATATGAGGCAATGGCCCGCATCGGACGCGCCGCCATTTCGCAAGAAGTAACAGAGCGCGGTTTCCACGCGACATGTTTGTTTGGCCCGTTCGGTGCCGCCGTCGCCGCCGCGAAGTTGATGGGGCTCGATGCAGCAGATTTAGCGCGATCTTGGGGCCTTGCGCTCTCAATGGTCAGCGGTTCTTCACAATTCGCTCACGAACCTCAAGGGACAATGGTCAAACGGATGCATGCGGGAATTCCAGCTATGCATGGAATCATTGCGGCTCAACTAGGCAAGCTGGAGATGTCCGCGCCAGTCAACGTCTTAGAGGGCCCACTTGCTTTTTATCATTTGTACAGTTCTAACCCAAACTTGGAACTCCTGCGGCGAGCGGATGGGGCGCAGCTTGAAATACACAATATAAGCTTCAAGCCTTACTCCTGCTGCCGAAAATTTCATTCAATGATCGATTGTCTCGAAATCGCAACAGACAAATTCAGCCATAATCCGGAAGAAATTGAAAAGGTCGACGTCTATTCACCCAAAAATGCTATAAAAAAACACGCCATCCGGCGCCCGAACTCAGTCATGGCGGCGCAATACTCCATGCCGTATATCACCGCAGCGACACTTGTCTACGGCCCAAAAAACTATGGCGCTTTCGAAAATGAATTTCATCAGGATCCGACAATCATTTCATTGATCGACAAAACCGAGGCGCATCACGATCCAAAGCTCGATGGATATTTGCCAGAACGCATGGCGAACCGTGTCGTCGTTACTTTCGTCGATGGCCGTCAACAACACGCCGAAGTGATTGAAGCACTTGGTTCACCCGGACGACCGCTCACATTCGACGACGTTCTCGAAAAAGCTGAAAACCTAATCAATATGGTAGACCCAAAAATAGACCTTCTCGCTATAGCTGATGCTGTCCGACAACTACCTAAGATGACTGACATCGAAGATTTGACGCGACTTCTCGTCGCCAGCAACTACGATTCATCGGCTACACTTGCAGCAGAATAAATGCCCGGCGTTTTAATGCAGCTGAGGTCCTTTCAATAGGGCACCGCGGTTGATGGACTGCACGTGGACTTCGACTACATCGCCGGAACGCTGAAGATTTAAAGGCACGTCAATGCCAGCCGGGCCTTGAGACCAAATTTTCCGATACATCTGAACCATATCATTGACCGGCTGACCAGCCACACCCAAGACAATATCACCGAGCTGAACATCCGCCTGCTGGGCCGGCCCGTTATCCGCGACACCCGCAACAACCACGCGGCCGTCGACTTCAGTTGTGAACATGCCGAGCCATGGCCTTGGCGGCTTGCTAGTCTTTCCGTAGCGCATCAATTCTTCAAGAATAGGTTTTAAAATATCGATTGGTACAATCATATTGACGTCGATGGATTCCTTGCCATCGGTCGACTGCTGCACATAAAGAGACCCAATTCCACGAAGCGTGCCGTCGCTACCGACCAAAGCAGACCCCCCCCACAATGGATGTGGCGGCGAAGTAAAAATGGCGTCATCTAGCATGTATTCCCAATAACCAGCAAATTCACGGCGTGATACAACTTCCCCGGCCACCGCATGTTTGACACCACCGCAACCCGCCAAAATGACGGGATCCCCGGCACGCAAAGAACTTGAACTGCCAATTTCGAAAGGAGCGATATCCAGCTTTTGAAGAGCTTGAACAAGTCCGAACCCAGTTTCCTGGTCATAGCCGACCACATGGCCTGGCACCGCCCGTCCCTGACTATCAAACAGCCAAATGGTTTCTGCCTCAGTAATCAGATAGCCAATAGTGAGAACGAGGCCGTCACTGCTTATGAGCGCCGCATTTCCACCCCGTTCGGTCCCTAATGTATCAGCGGTAAAGGCATCGTCCGGAATGTGTGTGCGGATTGCTAAAACCGAATTTAGGGTTTCATCAAGATCAAATCCCCAATCCTCCGACCTTGGCCGGGCATTCGCAGGAATTTCCGGACCGAGCCTTTCTTCCAACTCATCATCTTCTTCGTCCAAGTCTAATCTCCATCCTCTCGCACCAATGTCAGTCCGTCGGCGAAATCATTTTTAGCACAGAAGCAAGCGCATCACGTGCGATTTCTTTAATTTCGTTATCGGTCCGATCCTGAATAGGATGATGGACATATACGATAGCTGGATCAAAATTCAATGCTGCAGACTGTGCTTTGGCTGCTTCCTCGAACACAGTCGTCGCCACCATTACGCCCGGAATTCCTCTTTGATCTAAGTCCCAAATGTCATGCAAACTGCACGACGTGCAGGACCCTCAATCACTAAGCGCTTCAACCACCACGTCGCATTCGGTGGCAATTGTTTGCGCAAGATCCGTCGGCGCCGTTCTTGTGTTTGTCGGTTTTGCGTATTGCTTGACTGTGAATCCCTTCTCGCCCAAAAGTTTAGAGATTTCATCACAGAAAACGTCTCCCCGCACTTTTCCAATGTCGAGCACGCCGATGACACGTCCTTCAAGCGATTCCGGCGGCGCGAGGCGTTCCCGCATGGCGGGCGACGTCTCAGCCGTAGGGTCTAGAAGGGTAACATTTTCACTCATGTACCAATCTCCTTAGTTACAAGATCACTTCCTCGTTCTCCACTCGCGGCCCAGCAACCAATCAAGGCAGACATGAGCCCTGCTTCACCGCCGGCGCGAACAATATTCAAACCACCTGGCCTGACTTTATTGACAGTCTTGCCAGCCATTCGTTCCGGTAGTCCTTCCGCAACACCATCGACGCCGCGCAACAAATCGTCCGCCTGCAAGGTCAAGGCTTTCTCGAATTCCTGCATCGTCTTACTACGCGCCCATCCGGCTCTTTCATATACACAAAAATGTTCATGGCCCATCACAATCATTACGTCGTGTCCCGGCGCCCGTTTCGGGTGGCCAATGGCTTTAATCGACATTGCGAGGGAGCGGGTCAACGATTCTGGCGTTCGTGACAATTGGTCGAAATTGCCCATCAAACCTTCCCCAGCGTAAAGCGTCACAGCTGATGCACCTGCTGCCATGCCTCGCTCTTCAGAAAATGGCTTCCAAATTGACTTCCTTTCGTCCTCGGCGAAACACAAACCAACCTTACCCGGATTACCGATAGTCGATCGGTCTATCTCTCCCGGACGGCCACCACCAACATTCCTAATTACAAGTTGTAAGGCGCGACCGATAGTTGAATTCGCGCGATTACCTTGGCCTAGTGCATTTACACCACTGTTCATCCCGATGCGCTTCGTTATCGGTCCATTTACAACCACTATCGGCCCAACAAAGTGTGTCGTGCAAAGCACCCCATGCATCGCAAACTTCGGGTCGAGCGCCGCCTCGACCGCAGCGAGGACAACCGGTAAGTATTCTGGCTTGCAGCCTGCCATAACGGCATTGATCGCAACCTTTTCGACTGTGCAGTGCGCCAGATTTGGCGGGATTTCACCAACTATTTCTTGGGGGTCACGGGTTGTTCCCTTCAGCATGCGTAGCACGCGCACAGGCGTTGGTGGCACAACCGGCAGCCCATCTGACCAACCACGCTGGAAACAAGCCTCGATCTCATCGTCCATCGCACCAACTTCGACCTGGCGGGCTTCCAGTGGCGTGTCGCCAAACCTGACAGCCAAGACTTCCGGAATACCAGGATCAACACTTTTCGAGCCACAACCTGGTTGGTTTTCTGGCAGCCCATTACCGAGGCCATCTTGGCCGGTCAACGTCTCCCATTCGCCTCTATTCCATCCCATCGCGCGTCCAATTTCCTCACCCTTTTTCACACGGATGAGTGTCGGAACAGTCTCGATCGCAAAACGATAAGAGATTTCTAAATCGCGATCATCGACCGCCAGCACACTCTCCGGAAAGCTCGGATCATCTTGCGAGTAAATCGTCAATCCCGCATCAGCCTTAGCCAAGGCAGCATAAACAGGCTCTAGCATAGTGCACGTTGGGCAGTCGCGCTTTGCGACAATTATTAATCCGTCGGCAGGTGTCGGCATAGGTCCGATTTGTTGGCGCATAACAAAAACCTTTAATCCTAGATGAAAATCGGCGTCTTATTAGTTACAAAGCATTGCAACACAACGCACCAAGAGGTCAAATAGCACCTTTGAAGGTGGTTTTGACATAAAAATGTGCAAGGTCAGAGATGATATGGAAATTTCTGACGTAATTATCGTAGGCGGTGGACTTTTTGGCTCTGCAAACGCTTATGGTCTTTGTAAACATGGTTTGGATACCGCGTTTCTGGATGACGAGGACGATAAATTGCGAGCTGCCCGAGGAAATTTTAGTCTAGTCTGGATCCAATCCAAGGGTTTGGATATGCGGAAATTTTATGACTGGAGCCGCAAAACGGCGCACCATTGTCATGATTTCACAGCCGAATTGAAAGAGTGCAATGGCACGCATATCGCGCACTGTAACGACGATGGCATGCATCTGCTTCTCGGCGAGACGCCCCCAGGATTTGAGAAATTCAGCGCCAAACAACTCAACGCAGAAGGCGGTCATGTTTCGACGCACTATTGACATCAAGGGGGAGACAGTAGCAATACAATTTGAAGGTCAACGGTTAAACGTCCCAGCCGGAGAGACTGTCGCGGCGGCTGTACTCGCCAATGATCCAGGGTACACGCGAACGACCGTCGAAAGCGGAGCAGCGCGCGCACCTTATTGCCTAATGGGCGCTTGCTTCGAGTGCCTGATGGAGATCGACGGCGTTGAAAATCGGCAAGCCTGCATGACCATTGTAACTGATGGCATGATAGTCAACCGACAGAGCGGCAAGCGGGAGATGCCGTAGTGGTTGAAACCGTAGACCTTGCCGTCATAGGCGCAGGACCGGCGGGCCTTGCTGCGGCTACCGTCGCGTCCGAGTTGGGTCTGTCAGTCATATTACTCGATGAGCAGCCAGCGCCAGGCGGGCAAATTTATCGAAACATTGAAAGCTTCGATGCGGACGCGTTCGAGGAATATCTCGACGAAGACTACTCAGAAGGGCGAGCCATTGCGGAAGCGTTCCGGGCATCCGATGCCAAGTATCGACCGAACTCTACTGTTTGGCGTATCGACCAAGATGGCAGCATCGCTTGGACCGATGGCAGTACAGCACAAATTCTAAAAGCAGGAAGAATTATTGCCGCCACGGGTGCCCTGGAGCGGCCGGTACCCATTCCGGGATGGACGCTGCCGGGTGTTTTAGGCGTCGGTGCGGCACAAATCATGCTTAAATCTGCGGTAATGGTGCCGGACGGCCCGACCATTATCGCCGGAAACGGCCCGTTAATCTACCTCGTTGCAAACCAGCTTTACAGCGCTGGGGCTGAAATTGAAGCGGTTTTGGAGACGACCCGATTTCGTGACTACGTCTTCGCAGCACCTTACGCCTTCTCGGCAATGCGCGCTAACGAATACCTCTCGAGAGGCGCGAAACTGTTGCAAAACCTAAAAAAGAAGGGCCTGAAAGTGCAGTCTGCGATTAGTAATCTCGCAGCACACGGCGATAGGCGCCTTCAAAAAATCACTTACACTGCCAATTCTTTAGAACACGAAGTCGAAGCCAACGTGCTACTTCTTCATCAAGGTGTCGTTCCAAACGTGCAGATCACACGTCAAGTCGAAGCCGAGCACGAATGGTACGAGCCACAACGTTATTGGCGACCTAAAACCGATCCGTGGGGCACAACGTCTATTGACACACTAGCGATCGCTGGCGATGGGGCTGGAATATTCGGTGCCGAAGCCGCGGTCATAGCTGGTAAACTCGCAGCGCTAGAAACGGCCTACCGAGCTGGTCAAATTGACAAATCACAGCGGGACATCCAAGCCAAGCCACTCCGCCGTGAACAATACAGAATCGGCAGTATTCGACCGTTGCTCGATCAACTTTACCATCCGAGTCCAGACATTCTCGCACCCGCTAACGATACCCTCGTCTGCCGCTGCGAGGAAGTTACAGCAGGTGATATCCGGAAATGCATTCAAGAGGGAGCCACCGACCCCAACCAATTGAAAGCCTATACGCGATGCGGAATGGGTCCCTGTCAAGGCCGCATGTGCGGCCTCTCTGTCACAGAAGTCATCGCGGATGCGCAGGGTAAGAGTGCGGAAGAAATCGGTTACTACCGTCTCCGTCCGCCGATCAAACCAATAACACTCAGTGAGCTTGCAGCAATGAAAGAAAATACCGACTAGGTGGAAAACTTAATCGTCGATATACCTCCTTCTTAAGGAGCATTTGCGAGGAGGTGAAACGTGAGTTCAGCGAAAAGACTACGGCAACTGATGAAACAGGGTTTGGTCCTAGCACCGGGTGTATACAATGCGCTCTTTGCCAAAGCCGTTGAAAGTACCGGTTTCGAAGCAGTTTATGTAACTGGCTTTGGCACGGCGGCACGTTATGGCTACCCAGATGTGGGCCTCATTACACAAACAGAAATGGCACAGAACCTGCGTCATATCTGCAGAGCCACGGAATTGCCCGTTGTCGCAGATGCGGATACCGGTTACGGGAATATAATCAACGTGAGGCGAACTGTTCGCGAGTACGAACGCGCTGGCGTCGCCGGATTTCACATCGAAGACCAAGTCTTTCCCAAGAAATGCGGCTTTATGGAAGGCAAGGCCGTCATTCCACTTGAAGAGCACGTACAGAAGATACGAGCAGCGCTCGACGCGCGCACAAATCCAGATACTGTTATAATTGCGCGAACAGATGCTTTGGCGCCAAATGGCTGGGAGGATGCCCTAACTCGGGCACGGGCCTACCACAACGCTGGCGCAGACCTGATTTTCGTTGATGGTATCCGGACGCTAGAGGAGCTGAGTATCTATAGCACCGAGCTCGCTCTTAAGGGGACACCCTGTCTTTACAACGGCGGACTAGTTACCGCCGAAGAGGCAGAAACCAAAGGTTTCAAAATCCAAATCCTGGCCGGTTTATCGCTTGCCGCAGTCTTTAAAAGCGCAACCGCTGCAATGCAGGAACTCAATTCAAGCGGTACGACGCGTCAAACAATCGCACAATACGGACCACCCCCTGAGGGCGAGACTGTTAACGACATTCTGGGCGTTCCTGAGGTCTATGAGTATGAGGAGCGTTACGACCTAAAGCAGGAGAAAGTGCAATGAGTAGTTCTGGCGCAAAGTTAAGGGTAGCCATGGATGAAGGCCTAGTCGTCGCCCCATTTGTCTACGACGGTTTCACCGCTCGAATTGCTGCCAGCCAAGGTGCGCAGGCGGTCTACATGACTGGCCATGGCACGTCCGCCCAAATTGGTTTGCCGGATGTCGGCCTCACTAGCATGGCGGAAATGGTGGCCAATCTCGGCTATATCGTCAATGCGGTTGACATTCCGGTCGTTGCCGATGCGGATACCGGTTACGGCAACGCCATAAATGTACAGCGAACCGTTGGAGAGTACGAGTGTTCAGGGGCCGCAGCAATGCACCTTGAGGATCAAATTTTCCCGAAAAGATGCGGTTTCTTCGAAGGCAAAGAATGTATTCCTATGGAAGAACACGTGCAAAAAATTCGCGCAGCTCTCGATGCGCGGTCCGATCCGAATATGGTCATTATCGCGCGAACCGATGCCGTCGCGCCCAACGGTTGGGAAGATGCCATTCGGCGAGCCGAGGCATATCGTTCCGCGGGTGCCGATTTGATTTTCGTCGACGGTATTAAGTCTGTCGACGATCTCGATATTTACACCACACGCCTCGTCGAACAAGGCATCCCATGCCTTTACAACGGACAATTGCAGCCAGCGTCAAATCTTGATGAACGTGGTTTTAAGGTGATGATCACCGGAGGCGGACATGCACTTTCCTATGCCGCGGTGCGGCAAGCTTTGTTAGAGTTGAAAGAAGGTAGCGGAATTGGTGAACCCCGTGATACGGAAAGGTTTAATGCCACAACTACTTTATTAGGGCTGCCTGAAATCTACGAACTGGAAGAGCGCTACGCGACTGAAAACGACTAGGAGACTGACATGGGAATGACCATTGCCGAGAAAATTCTCGCTGCGCACGCCAACGTTGATGCCGTCAAGCCCGGCCAATATATCTGGTGCAAGGTTGATGCGACCAGCGGACATAAATTAGGAGATTTGGAGGCCCTAGGTGTCGATCGGGTCTGGGATAAAGACAAGGTTTTCATGGTTGACGATCACCAAGCGCCGCCGCCGACAATCGCAGCGGCAAACAAGGTTAAAGAAGTTCGGCGCCTAATGAAGAAATATGAGATCACGAATTTCTTCGAATACGGGCGGGGTGGCATACTACATCAAGTATTTGCGGAGAATGGTATGTATGCGCCGGGAGAGCTCATCGCACAGTGCGATTCCCATTCAACTGCGGGCGGTGTTTTTAATGCTTGCGTCACTAATGCGAATTTAGATGCGGTGCATGTGTTAGCATTTGGAGAACTTTGGTTCCGGGTACCGGAGACTGTCCGCGTCGTCCTGAATGGAATTCTTCCTGACTGGTGTGTTGGTAAGGACGTTATCCTGAAAGTCGCCAACGAGCTCGGCACGGATTTTGGGCTCTATAAATCAGTCGAATATGTCGGTCCAGTCGCTAAACAGATGACCATGGCGCAACGCTGGACCATCTCTAATATGGGCGTTGAGGTTGGTGCTAAGTTTGCCCTCTTCGAGGGAGATAAAAAAACCGATGCCTTCCTGGAAGGTAGAGTTAACCGCCCATATGAGCATATCTTTTCCGACGATGATGCGTCCTACGCCATGGAATATGAATTCGATTTGAGTGATCTAATGCCGATGGTGGCACGGCCTGGCGACCCGGGAAACGGAGTACCTGCCGAATCTGTACGAAACGAAAACGTAAAAATTGACCAAGCCTTTCTCGGTTCTTGCACAAATGCTCGTTTGGAAGACCTAGAGATCGCAGCCAAAATTTTAAAGGGAAAGAGAGTTCACCCAGACGTTCGCATGCTGGTTAGCCCATCCTCACAAGCCGTCTTCGGGGAGGCTTTAAAGGCGGGATATCTTGAAACTTTGGTTAACGCAGGTGCTTTGGTAGAACATTCAACTTGCGGACCTTGCTACGGCGGCCATCTTGGAATTCTCGGAGATGGAGAGACCTGCATTTCGACCAGCAACCGAAACTTCACAGGGCGCATGGGTAGCCCCCTCTCCCATGTTTGGTTGGCCAGTCCTGCAACAGTCGCCGCATCGGCTATTGCTGGTGAAATTGTAGATCCACGCGAATATTTATAGAGGAATACCCAAATGCAAACCACCAGAACCGGACGAGTTTGGAAATTTGGCGACCGCATCAGTACTGACTTTATGATGCCGGGCCACCGTGTTCTAGCAAACCCCAACCTATCAGTGGATGATGCCGCCAAATTTTGCATGGAGGCGAACCGGCCAGGTTGGGCGGAAAACCAAGTCGAACCTGGCGATATTATCGTAGCAGGCATAAACTTTGGCTGTGGCTCAAGTAGGAACGGTTCGCAATCGCTAAATGCACTTGGTATAGCCGCAGTAATCGCGGAATCCGTCTCACGAATTCATTTGCGAAATGCAGTCAATACGGGTCTTCCAACTCTTGTCGCCCCCGGCATTACGGACTTTGTGGAAGAGGGACAACGGCTAGAAATCAATATTGTAACCGGTATGGTTAGGAATCTTAATACAGATAAAAAATTACAGGCAGAAGCCTGGGAGGAAGGCAGCCCACCCTATGAGATACTCATGGCTGGCGGCCTTGATGCCTATATGAAAGCAAAAGTAAAGGAGAGAGGCCTGGTACCGTCTTGAAGAGATTTAACGTCACGTAAATTTAGCCTCAGGAGTATCCTGGCGGTGGGGTGAAAGCGTATCCTTCGGCTTCCAGTAATTTTGACAGACCGATTGTCTCAAGATCTCCGTACTGGCGGCCAATTATCTGGACACCTATAGGCAGACCCTCTTCGTTAGGCCCCGTCGGTATTACCGTTGACGGCAAGTAGCAGCAAACGGCTAACCCAGCCCAGAAGAGCTGTTCCCAATAGGGCCTTTCGTCGCCATCGATCGTTATTTTGCGTTTGGCCATTGCACTGTGGTCGTGTTCGAATGCTGGCGTTGCCATGATCGGCGCGATTAGCGCATCATAATCCTCAAAAAAGGTATCCCAAGCCCAGCGCAAGTGCATGCGTTTGTTATGTGCCGTGTAATGGTCATGATAGGTTATTGTCTGAATGCGCAGCATTTGCGCACCGCCACTCTGATCGTCAGGCGATAGTTTACCCGCCGCATCCAACAATTTTTCAAAATCCGCATCTGGCGTTCGCGCCGCCATTGTTGACCACAATAGCGTCCGAAAGATATCATGCGCCTCAACCGCGTCAAAATTCGGCCGGGCACCGTAATCGACCCTACCACCCGCAGCCGTTATCGTCCTGCCCACGGCGACAACGCGGTCTTGGATCTCTTTGCTGACCGGCGCGATGCCGTCGTTCACCCAAAGAGCAACTTTATAGTCTCCCAATTTCAAATGCCGCGGCCGTGGAAGATCGACTTTCAATCCAACTCCATCAAGTTCATCGGGCCCAGCCATGGCCACCACGCCAGCTTCTAAGTCCGCCGCGCTGCGCGCCAGCGGGCCAACGACGGACAGATCCGGTTGAACCAAAAATCCTGGCAGTGCATGCCCACGTGGAGGGATCAAACCCCAAGTGGGCTTATGCCCAAAGACGCCACTAAAATGAGCCGGGTTTCGTATAGAACCGCCGATGTCCGAGCCCGCTTCAAATCCGCACAGTCCTGCCGCCAACGCTGCAGCCGATCCACCCGATGAGCCACCCGGTCCACAATTCAGATCCCATGGATTGTTGGTGGTTCCGTACACCTCATTATAGGTCTGAAAGTCTGCCAAATTTAGAGGAACATTTGTCTTCCCAAAGATTACTACACCCGCAGCTTTCAAGCGTTCCACAGACAAGGCGTCCGTTTCGGCAAGATTATCTTTCATTTCAGGGCGCCCGTTAGTCGTCGGCAAACCGGCAACGTTATAGGATTCCTTGATTGTCATGGGCACGCCATGCAAAGGCCCCCAAATCTCACCATTTGCCAGGGCGACATCAGCCTCTTTAGCGCGAATTCGGGCACGATCGGTATCGAGCACAATAACCGCATTGAGATCAGAATTAAAACGTTCAATCCGATCAAGATAATGCTCGAGTAACTCCAGCGCACTGATTTCTTTCGACTGAATCATAGCCGCGAGTTGTGTCGCAGACTTGAAGGCGATTTCGGACATTGGTCTGCCTATATTATTTTTAAGTCACTACCAAGAAGACGCGGTGTATCTTCAAGTAAGTAGGGTCGAATTTTCGAAAACCGACCCTTAGGCCTCCGGATACATACCGAGCAACACATTGCCCATGTAGTCGCGCGCATCAATTGGCGAGTGCGGTTGCATGAAAGGTCCAGCCCGAACGTCCCTATACAGGCGTGATAGCGGGTTACGCGCCATGAAACCACTGCCTCCGCTAAGGTCCATTGCACGGCCGACAATATCGATAGCATTGCGGTTCACGACCCATTTAGCACTTTGGTAATCTTTCATGATTTCATGACTTTGTTCATAGGTTGCTTCGTCGCCCCCATTTGTTTCCCTCATAAAGCAGTCGAGACATTCACCGTGTCGACCAAGAATACTTTGCGAGGTCGCCAGCATGATTTCCATCTCAGCGAGTGTATTTGCGACCCCGGGGCGAGAAGCAGTATCCGGTGCCTTCTTCCGGCCCTCAATCGCGAGCTCCATAGCTGCCTCGCCGATGCCGAGAAAAGCGCCAACCAAAGGCACGTTTGCAAGTGTACGATTCACCAGAACCGGAATACTCCAAACACCCCAAGGTCCAATTTTTCGAATGGCATCTTTTGGTATAAGGCAATTTTCAAATTTAACTGACTGACTGCCGGAAGCCCGCATGCCCAGAGCATCCCAGTCACCGAGCTGCACGACGCCCTCCGTGTCCATCGGTATCAGCACGTTCGCAATATAGTCGCCCTCACGATCACGCATCCGAACATTCGTCGCGACATGTGTTGCAAGGGGTGACATGGTAACGAAATTCTTTGCACCGTTAAGGCGCCAACCTTCTTCGCAAGCGGTCACTTCCGTAAAAGGGTGCAAATTGTCATTACCCCGCTCTGTGGTTGTGGAGCAAATTAGCATTTCCTTGCTGGCAACGGCTTCGAGCATGTCTTTTGAGCGGTTGTGCCCAGGCGAACCTGGTTTGCTCCGGTGGTAGAGCGCCGCCAAACTGCGCGTTGCCGAAAGGTGCATACTGATCGCGATTGCAGCCGAACCATCACCTTTCGCAAGCGTGACGATGGTTAACATCCAGTCGTGGATGGATTGTAGCCCAAAACCACCCAGTTCTTCAGGTACAAAAGCTGCCGCAATCCCAACACGTTGCATATCGCGATAGTTCTCCGAACTAATTTCGTTTGCACGGTCTGCCGCATACGAACGGGAGCGAAACGGCTCTATCAAACCTTCTGCAACGCCGATAACACGCGCGCCCTCTTTCGAAATTGGGGAAATTGCGTAGCTCATACTGGCTTTGTTGTTTTTACCTCATCAAATTTATGATAGCCCGAATATTAGTAAACCTAAGGGTACTCCGTCTATAATGCTGTTTTTAAGGCAAAAACAGCATAGGTCTGTCCTGGGTCGATCCAACGATAGTACCGGTCACGTTCACAAGAGGATTTTTATGGACGGGTTTACACAACCGAACATTGAGGAAATCGCGGCAGATTGGATCACGGCTCTGGACCGGGCGATGTACATGCACGACAGGAATGCACTGCGGCATTTGTTTGCATCGGATAGTTACTGGCGGAATATTTGCGGTATCACTTGGACCTTCGATACCGTAAGCGGCCTTGAAAAAATTATCGACGCCCTTTTGGCGCGCGGCGTGAATGCAAATGCCCGTAATTTTGAGTTGTTTACTGAACGACATCCACCCCGTCTCAACACCGTCGGGGGCGAAGATGTAATCGAAGCGGTATTGCGTTTCGAAACGGATATTGGCGTCGGCATTGGCGTCGTCCGTTTCAAAGTGGAAAATCCGAAAATTTCCGGCCAAACGGTTGCGTGGTCCCTTATGACTGCAATCGAGCAACTAGACGGCCATAATTATACGCCTATCCAAAACGAGGAAGACCTCAACCATAATCGTTCCACCGAGACGGGCAATTGGCTCGATCGGCGAAACCAGGAGCGGAACTATGACAACAAGGAACCCGACGTACTCATCGTTGGTGGCGGCCATGCCGGCCTTGCATCCGCGGTCGAATTGAAGCAACTCGGTCTCGACGCCCTAGTGGTCGATAGTATGAAACGGATCGGAGACAACTGGCGCCTCCGCTATCACAGTCTCAAACTACACAACGTCACCTCAGTTAATCATCTTCCATACATGCCGTTTCCGAAGACCTTCCCTCGATACATTCCAAAGGACAAGATTGCAAATTGGCTTGAGAGCTATGTCGAACACATGGAGCTCAACTTTTGGACTGAAGCAACTTTCGAAGGTGCCGAATACGACGAAAATACTGAGAAATGGAATGCACGATTGAGAATGTCAGACGGAGGAACCCGCTTGGTTTGTCCCGCGCACATCATCATGGCAACCAGCATAAGTGGTACACCTAAATTGCCCAACATACCAACGCTCGACCTATTCGAAGGTACCGTCATGCATTCGAGCCAATTGAATAATGGCAGCACCTGGACCGGGGAAAAGGCACTGGTATTCGGCACTGGTACAAGTGCCCACGATATCGCACAAGAGCTTTACAGCAATGGCGTTGACGTCACGATGGTTCAACGTAGTCCCACGATGGTAGTCAATGTGGAGCCAAGCGCTCAACTCTATGATGGTGCCTACCTAGACTTGTCCAAGCGAACAGAGGACCTCGACCTCTTTAATTCGTCATTCCCAATATCTCTAATCAAGGCGAACCACAAACTTATCACGGCCAAGGTTCAAAAACATGACCAACCGATACTCGAGGCGCTCGAGAAAAAGGGGTTCCGTCTGGAATTTGGCGAAGAAAACACGGGTTGGCCTCTAAAATACCGCACGCGCGGTGGCGGATATTATTTCAATGCCGGTTGTTCCGACCTAATCGCTAACGGTAGCATCTCACTTATCCAATATCATGACATTGAGCGGTTTGAAGCATTTGGAATTAAGATGAGAGACGGTTCATCGAAATTGGCGCACCTAGCAGTATTAGCAACCGGTTATCATCCTCCGACATATGACTTACCAAAATTTTACGGACAACATGTGGCTGATCGCGTTGGTACGGTGTGGAATGTTGACCCAGAGACACAAGAAATAAACAACATGTGGGTACAAACCGGCCAACCGGGTCTTTGGTTTACCGGCGGATCATTCTCACAATGCCGAATCTACTCAAAGTATTTGGCACGCCAGATACTTGGCGTCGAACTCGGTCTCTTAAATAAGTCATTACCCTCCGGCTAGAGAACTTTATCGTCCGCCGTCTCCACATCGAGGACAAAACACTCTCCAGCTTCAACTGCCTTAATCCCTGCTTCGAGAGCATGCTTTAAGTCCTTCAGATCCCGCACCGTCTCCCCGGCCAATACACCATAGGAACGCGCTTGCGCCGGAATATCGACCTTCGGATTCTCCAAACTCTGGCCGATCCACTTATTCGCAACCGGGCGTCCCCGCCGTTCTGCCATAGTCTTCTGATGTCCCACATCATTACCAAAAGAACGATTATTGTTGACGATCAGCAATAACGGGATGCCGTAATGCGCCGCTGTCCAAAGCGCCGATGCCCCCATCAGAAAATCACCATCGCCCATAATCGCCACGGGCAAACGACCTGAACCTTGAAGGGCCAAGGCGGAACCAACAACCATTCCAGGTCCAGAACCAACGCCGGCACCACCGTCATTCCCTATATAGTCTAGCGGCCCGCAGATCCGAATTGTTGGCGCTGGCCAACCAATCGGGAGACGGACATAAGTGAACGAGCGCTCGCCAATGGCCGCGTCAACTGCGGTACCAAGCGTGACCAGGTCAATTGCACCTTCACCCGAAGGCATTAAACTCGGTGTGGAATTGTACGAAAACTTCTTACCCGGCGGTAACTTTGGGAGTGCCGCCGCGACAAAACTATCTGGTGTTGTCAAAATTGGTAGATCTACAGCTGGCAAAACATGGTGGTCGAAGGACTAGCCATTCGAGTTCAGATCATCCATCGAAACGCTGATGACTTTTGCATTCGTACCACCTGCTGATTGCAATGTTCCGCCAAAATCGAGCCAATCAAGATTGACTATGACATCGGCTTCTCGGATCAGCTTGTTGTCATTTTCCGTTGTTCGATAGTTCAGATGATTTGGATGTAAAGGATGATGCGTTGGAAATGCCGCTGCCGTCCTTTGATTAGTTATAACATTCGCACCGAGTGCCTCCACGAAAGCAACACGGCGATCCCAGTCGGCTTGACCACGCGAAACACGGCCAGCCATGATGAGCGGAAATTTAGCCTCTTTTAGCATGCTAATGGCCGCTTGAACCGATTCTGAGGTAGGTGCCGGATCCCGTTCGACATTAAAACGCGATACATCAGGAATTGATGGCAGGGGATCAAGTTTCGCTTCCTGCATACCTACATCGAGTACGATATACACCGGTCCCTGCGGTTGACGGCGCATAATACGATTGGCGCGCAAGACCGATTCGACTGCGGCTTTTGGTGAAACAGGCTGGTCGTCCCATTTGACATAGTCACGTACCAACGCGGCCTGGTCGCGCGACGTATGGATCCAGTCAATCCAGGGACGGCGCCTGGCGGCGTCGACAGGACCCGTAGCGCCTAGAACCATTACTGGAGCTCGGTCGCACCATGCGTTGAAGATTGCCATCGTGGCATGCATCAATCCCACATTCGAATGGACAGCCGCCGCCATCGGCTTGTCCGTTACCTTCGCGTAACCGTGAGCAATGGCGACGCAGTGCTCTTCGTGCAGACAAACAAGCATCTGAGGATCGCGATTGCCGAGATAATTGACAAGACTGTCCTGAAAACCGCGATAGCTAGCACCCGGGACCATCGCGATATATGGGATATCAAGCTGTCGAATTACCTCCGCAACAACATCGCTGCCCCAGCCCATTTTTGGATTTTCAATACCAGTGGGACTTTCAGGTTCATTCGGACGGTCAATAGCCATGATGATACCTCTCAACTTCTCTCAAAAAGCTTTTAATTTTTATGCACCCTCAGTTTCACTGATGTCTCTTTGATCACATTATTATATTGGCGAATCGCGAGCAGAAGTTCTGTATCACCCATGACACCAGACTGAACTTTCGAGAGCCAGGGTTGCTCGAGTGTAAACTTCATATCCTCCATCTCAAAATCGACTTCAAGGATATGTGCTAAAGGTGTATTAGCAGCCTTCTGGATAACAAAATCGTCGCAAGCCTTTTTCGAAAACATGGCGAGCCCCTCGACTGTAACGGCACGAACATGAGTCGGATCATTCAAAAAATCGTCATGCCGCGGATGAGGCACGGCGATCCTAACTTCGGCGCCGTCACAGCAAACGCGATACAACTCCTTAATGATAGCGAAATAGACGTTGGTATCTTGACCTAAATGTTCCAAAATATGGCTCATTACAACTTCATCGGCCGAGTTATCAATCCAAGGCCAAGGGAACGATTCCAAATCGACCACCTCGTCCGGCTCACAATGCACGAACTTGTCGACATTTATAAAATTGTCGATTTTGTGGTTGCCACAACCGAGATTGAGCTTCATCTTTTTAGCTTCTCCAACGAATGGGATACATTTCCGGTGCTTCCGTCCTACGCTCCTAACGGAGCAGCCGTCAAATAATTCGCAGAACCCTTAACTCAATTTTTTTTATTTCCACTACTTTCCAGTCCAACTTGACTTCCTTTAAAAAGAAGTTAAAAAATTATGTGTGTTCGTGTTTTGTTCACGATGACAACGTTTCCATATCTGGTATCGTAAACTTTAATAATATACGAGATCTGGTATTTATTCACATAATATTCATTCCACAGCTGTGGATAGGGGGATAAAATATGGACGGTTCTGGAATAATTCTGCGGGATAGAGCCCTTGTGGATAACTCTGACAATAGGCGGAATGAAGATAATTCTGATCTGTTGGCGGATTCCGGGAATTCGGTCCAGAACCACCAAGATTATCTCGATATCAAGCAAAATGAACGTGGTATCCGTGTTACCATCGATCGGCGTCACGACGATTATTTGACGGCTTTTGGGAAAGCAACTCTGACAGACCGTTATTTGATGCGCGATGAAGATTTTCAAGACCTCTTTGCGCGAGTCGCGATGCACTATGCAGACGATTCCGGTCACGCCCAACGTATTTATGATTACATGAGTCAACATTGGTTTATGCCTTCAACGCCTATCTTATCCAATGGTGGCACGTCACGAGGGCTTCCAATTTCATGTTTCCTAAACGAAGCTGGTGATAGCTTGGAAGGTATTGTGGGCCTTTGGAATGAGAATGTCTGGTTGGCAGCCCGCGGCGGCGGCATTGGAAGTTATTGGGGTAATTTACGATCGATTGGCGAACAAGTGGGCCATAACGGCAAGACATCTGGCGTGATACCGTTCATTCGCGTAATGGATTCGCTGACGCTAGCTATCAGTCAAGGGTCGCTTCGCCGGGGAAGTGCAGCCGTATACCTTCCCTTAAATCATCCTGAGATCGAAGAATTCGTGGAATTACGACGGCCCACCGGTGGTGACCCCAATCGCAAGGCTTTGAACCTTCACCACGGCGTTTTAGTACCGGATGCATTTATGCGGGCCGTCGAAGCCGACGCTGAATGGGCACTTACCAGCCCGAAAGACGGGTCCGTCTTGCGGAAGATTTCCGCGCGTTCACTTTGGATCCGCATTCTGACGTCGCGGGTCGAGACAGGAGAGCCGTATCTGATCAATATCGATCATGTTAACAAAGCACTACCAGAACATCAGAAACTCGGTGGCCTGGAAGTGAAGACCTCTAACCTTTGCTCCGAGATCACCTTGCCGACAGGAATCGACCGGTTCGGTGAGGATCGCACTGCGGTATGCTGCCTCTCTTCGTTAAATCTTGAAAAATATCCTGAATGGGAGAAGGATGAAGGATTTATCGAAGACATTATGCGCTTCCTAGACAATGTATTGCAGGATTTCATAGACAACGCGCCAGACGATTTTAGCCGCGCAAAATATTCGGCAATGCGTGAGCGTTCCGTCGGTCTTGGCGTAATGGGTTTCCACTCTTTTCTTCAAGCCAATATGATCCCGTTCGAAGGTGCAATGGCAAAGGTATGGAACATGCGTATGTTTAAACATATTCGTACCGCTGCCGATGCCGCTTCTCGCCTCTTGGCGGAAGAGCGGGGCGCCTGCCCGGATGCTGAAGATTTCGGGATTATGGAGCGCTTCTCAAACAAGCTTTCAGTCGCACCAACCGCGTCGATTTCTATCATTTGTGGTGGAGCTTCACCCGGTATAGAGCCAGCTGCTGCGAACAGCTATACGCACAAGACGCTATCGGGGTCGTTCAACGTCCGAAACCCTTTTCTACGTGCTTTACTTGCCGAAAAGGGTAAGGACACGGATGAGGTTTGGTCATCGATCACCACCAGTGAAGGTTCGGTACAGCATCTCGATTTCTTAAACGAAGATGAAAAATCGGTGTTCCGTACCGCCTTCGAAATAGATCAACGTTGGATCGTGGAGCACGCAGGCGACCGCTCCGAATACATATGTCAGTCCCAGTCAATCAATTTATTTCTGCCAGCTGATATACACAAACGAGACCTTCATCAATTGCATTTGCAAGCCTGGAAGAAGGGCGTCAAGAGCCTCTACTACTGCCGCTCCAAATCAATACAACGGGCAGAAGTTGTAGCAAGTCACGAAGGCGATCAGACGGCCGTACCGCATCTTGGCAAAGTCAATGGTGGCGACCAGCCGGCAGAACAAATCGACTACGAAGAATGTCTCGCTTGCCAATAATTGGAATATTTAAGAAAACCGGTTACCGCGGGGGCAACGGGCCGGAAAATTTGAAAGATTAAGATCATGTCTCTGCTCGATGCCAAACCGATTTACAAACCTTTCCGTTATCCTTGGGCTTACGATGCATGGTTGACCCAGCAACGCATCCACTGGCTGCCCGAAGAGGTGCCCCTTGCTGACGATGTAAAGGATTGGCATAAGAACCTTTCCCCGGCCGAGCAAAACCTATTAACCCAAATTTTCCGCTTCTTTACCCAAGCAGATGTCGAAGTCAACAACTGCTATATGAAGCATTACTCGCAGGTCTTTAAACCAACTGAAATTCAGATGATGCTGTCTGCCTTCTCTAATATGGAGACGGTTCACATCGCTGCATATTCGCACCTCCTCGACACTCTCGGCATGCCCGAGACCGAATATCAGGCCTTCCTCAAATAAAAGGCAATGAAGGATAAGTACGACTACATGCAACAGTGGGGTGTTGCTACCCGTGAGGATATTGCAAAGACCCTCGCTGTTTTCGGGGGGTTTACCGAGGGGCTCCAACTCTTCGCCAGTTTTGCAATTCTGATGAACTTTCCACGGTTTAATAAGATGAAAGGCATGGGCCAAATTGTGACATGGTCAGTGCGTGATGAATCTCTGCACACGAATTCGATAATCCAGTTATTTAAGACCTTCATCAGTGAGAACGAGGATATCTGGAACGACGAATTGCAACACGAACTCTATGTTGCGGCCTCAACCATCGTCGACCATGAAGATGCCTTCATCGACCTTGCCTTCGAGATGGGTGGTGTGGAGGGCCTGGAGGCTTCGGACGTGAAGCAATACATACGCTATATCGCGGACCGGCGGCTCGGCCAGCTCGGTCTCAACCCAATTCATCACATAGATTGCAATCCTCTGCCATGGATGGACGACATGCTCAATGGCGTTGAGCACACCAACTTTTTCGAAAACCGTGCAACAGAATACTCCCGAGCCGCAACGCGCGGAAGTTGGGAAGAAGCATTCGATTAATTCAACTTCCTCCCGAGGAAGCAGCCCCCCCGGGCTCCCTACCCCGGTCGTCTAATCGACCGGGGTCTTTTCTGCTAAAATCGAGCTGGTTACTACAAAGGTACAAAGACGTAAAATTTTTGCATAACATCAATGAAATTAATTGGGACTCAAAAAAATCCTCTTAATAAGGATTTTATATTTTCAGGTTTTCAATAATTGCATTCGGCTTTTCGAGCCATAACTGTGACAGGGCCATGTTCACGTCCACTAGATCCACGGAGTTGACCAATTCTTACTAAGGGTTCCAATTTTGACTAAACTTTTTAACTTTTTTTCGAAACGTCCATGAATTATTGCATTCTTCGCGCAAACAATTCGCCCATAACGCCGAAACAGATTTCGCATTCGATACAGGAAGACATATGACCATTGCGGCCGAAATGCTCGACAAGCTCGAGTCCCTTGCCCTGAATGCGGGCATTGCGATTATGCGCATCTATAGCGAAGGCTTTGTTACCAAATACAAAGATGACTATAGCCCGGTAACCGAAGCCGACACAATCGCAGAAAAGATTATCATTGCCGGCCTGTCGAATTTGACGCCAGAAATTCCTGTCGTAGCGGAGGAAGCATTTTCTTCTGGCCATTCACCAGATATAAGTGGCGGCCGTTTCTGGCTTGTCGACCCGCTCGATGGCACAAACGAATTTGTAGAAAAGAGTGGGGAATTTACCGTCAACATCGCATTGATTGAAGACGGCCGTCCGGTTTGCGGCGTTGTGCATGCCCCAGCACTCAGTCAAACATATACGGGACATATAGAAACGGGAGCCCATTGCAGGGATTTAAATAAAAACCGGCACAAAATTCGTGTTCGTACAGTTTCTAAAAATGATGTCACCGTTATCGCAAGCCGACGCCATGGCGATCCAAAGAAGATCAAAAAACTTCTTGAAGGCCGGACGATCAGTAAAATTAAAAACGCCGGTAGTTCTCTCAAATTCTGTATCGTGGCCTCCGGAGGTGCGGATATTTATCCGCGCTTTGGGCGCACAATGGAATGGGATACCGCCGCTGGGCAAGCTGTTTTAGAGGCCGCCGGCGGCCGCATGAGCACATTGGACGGCAAGCCATTCAGATATGCTAAAGCGGGGTACGAAAACCCCAACTTTATTGCATGGGGCGGTTTCGACAAACCGAACTAATCCGTAAGCCCTTCTAAAACGGCTGACTCAACAGCCAACATGGATCGTTTTTTAGCCGGGCCCCATCGATATCCGCTAATTGTGCCATTATTCCGTACAACCCGATGACAAGGCACCAACCAAGAGACCGGGTTGCGCGCCACCGCACTCGCCACGGCACGTACCGCCGTTGGTTTACCCAGCGATAACGCCAATATACCGTAACTCGTGACTACTCCTGACGGTATTCCCAGTAAGCCTTTCCAAACCTTAAATTGGAACAGCGAGCCCCGAAGTAGGACATTTAATTGGCCACCATCAAAGGCCCGATCAGCAAATTCCTTAGTCGCAGATTCGTCCTGAAGGCGCCGCACCTCACCAAGGGAACCGAACAAATTCTCTATGGTGGCTTCCCGACCTGACTTTAACTCGAATGCCAAGCCACAGACACCACGTTCACTAGCCACAATTAAACAATCTCCAAAAGGGCTCAAATGCCAACCATATACGACTTCTTTACCAGCAGCTTTCGTTTTCCATTCGCTTGGTGTCATGTGTTCATATGTCACCAAAAAATCATGGTGACGGCCTGGAGCGGACCGCCCGATGCTGTGAGCCGCATCCGACACACAGATCGAGTTAGCCAAGCTTTCCGTCGCTCGCTTCAAAGACAAATGCTGAACGAAATTTTTTGGGCTTATGCCAACAAAGCGAGTAAATATTCGTTGAAAATGATAACTGCTAATGCCGGCTACACGGGCCGCATCGTCGAGAGATGGCTGTATCTCGAAATTATCCGATAAATATTCGATTGCCCGGACGATCCGCACCCCATCAGCGTATGATGCCAAATTCCTGCGCATTTTATCACTCATCGCTGCCTCCCATCTTATCTATATCTTTTGAGACTAAAGTTGAGAAAGCTTCGTTGCGGCCCGGTTCATGTTGAATTTCCTCTTCGTGGCGGAAGATAGCTTTAATTAGGATCCCCTAATGAGCTGACCGTTACTGAAGACCTAAACCGCATAGAGAAACATTTTTCTTTTCGCCAATTTAACGGCATAGAATATAGGAGCCTATAATGAAGCCTAGACTTACAAGTCCTCTGATAAAATATCTAGATAAACGCCGCGGTCGATATTACCACCTGATAGAATGACCCCGACTTTTTTTCCCGACATCGCATTTTTCTCCTGCAAAAATGCTGCAAGCGATGCCGCGCCCGCACCTTCAGCAACATTATGAGTATCTGTGTAATAATATCGGATTGCAGCTCTCATTTCGTCTTCCGATACCGTTAGCACTCGAGCGGCACCAGCAAGAATAGCTTCAAGTGCACGGGGATCTGGAATACGAACCGCCAATCCATCAGCAAACGTTTCCGCTGAATTTGTAGGTACCTGCTCTGCGGCTTTCCACGACAACGCATATGTAGGCGCATTCTCCGCAACAACACCGACTACATCCGCCTTTGAGCCAAATGCATCTCGCGCGGACATTACACCGCAAATACCAGAACCAAGACCAATCGGAACGTAAATCGTTTCTAGGTCCGGCGAAGCCGTAAGCAATTCCATCGCATAAGTCGCGACACCCGCAACTAAATTCGAGTCGAACGAAGGGAAAAAAGTCAAATCACGTTCTATTGCTTGAGTTTTTGCAAAATCGAATGCTTCATTGAAGTCTTTTCCATGCTCGATAAGCTCCGCACCAAAGGCTTTCATTGATGCATTCTTTTCAAAACTATTGCCATGCGGCACAACAACAACGGAGGCTACACAAGAGGTTCGCGCAGCAAACGCTACCGACTGTCCATGATTACCACGGGTAGCAGTTATTACCCCGGTAGTATTTGGAGCACGGCGCTTAAGCGAATCCATATAAATCAGGCCACCCCTCACTTTAAAGGCCCCTGTTGGTGTATGATTTTCATGTTTTACCCAAATTTCTGCACCACATCGCGCCGATAATAATGGCCAGCAGTATTGCGCCGTTGGCTGCATATATCGCCTAACAAGTTCCGATGCAGCG
>PBOZ01000060.1 GCA_002724555.1 Rickettsiales bacterium | reverse complement strand
TGGGGCGATCAGGAGCGTTTTCAAGCGCGTCATGAATGGCGGCTAGGTGACACGGTAATTTGGGACAACCGTTGTTGTTGGCATAGTGCAACCGGCGAAAATCCGCTTCGACAGCCACGCCGCTTTTATCGAGCGACCATTGCGGATCGACCACATAAAAGTGCGTAATAGGTGCGCGTTGACAGAGCGTTCTAGTCGCGCTACCTACCCATTCTTGCGCGTAAACCGCGCCTGCGGAGGGATGGCAGAGTGGTAATGCAGCGGATTGCTAATCCGTCACGGGGTCATACTCGTGCGGGGGTTCGAGTCCCCCTCCCTCCGCCATTTTAATATCGCTCCGCCGAAGCGGGAGAGGCGGTGTTTTCGCATAAGGTTATCTTTTGATTAATACGAATTCATCCTGCAAACGGACGGGATTGATTTGTCTATTCCTGTAAATGGCGGGTTGTTCAGCGGTTTGTATAGTAAACAACCGCCGTTGATGTCTAAGCCAGCAGCCTTCTAGGTGAGAGGTGCTTCGTTATTTGCACATCATTATGATGCGAGGGGCGGAGTCCTTTATCCTAATTTATTGTTCTTTTGTTTGTTTTTAGTTGGAGGATTTCCCGTAAAAGATAGCAATAATATCCGGGAAATCCTCTCCAATCTATTTCTAAATCGCCTTCGAGATTGCAACGACAAAACGGTCACTGCAATTTTCTGTGCTTGCACCACAAAAGCCACCGGCTTCGATGTCTGTGTCGTAATAGGTCAGACTAACATCAATTCCCTTAATTGGACGGGAAACACCAACCAGCCAATCAACATAATCGTCCTGCGTTGGGTCATCGAAGTCTTGAAGACCTATATGGGTCGCAATTGTGAACTTATGAGATAGCGGAATGTCTAGACCGAAATCCAAATAGAAGGCCTCGCCCACACCACCAAAAAAATCATCTGAGTAGTTAAATGAAGCGGATGCGGAAGCAACCTCAAAATCTTTGCTGATACCAACGTTGAACTCTTGAAAATTATAATTCAAAGCGCTGCCAGTTCCCGGATAACTATAAAATATATAGCCAGCACTAATACCGACACCGCTAATCTCCGTGCTCAATCCAATTGTGTAGTCTATTTCAACCGACGCGCGGTCGCCGTCGTTAAAATCAACATTTGATCCCCAAACACCCAAATTTAAGGCGATGTCCTGATTGCCTGCCTTAAAGCCATTCGCCCAATATATGCCGCCCTGTAATGCTGGATGCTCGTCTGCTTGCGACGTGCCTCGATAAACATAATCGTTGGTGATAGCAACGTCGGCCGAGAAAGTTCCTGGCAATGCGCCAAAAACATCCTTTTCTTCGGCTATGATGGGTTTAATGGCCATTGTCGCCGCAATCATGATCATACCAAACGTTAGAAGACGTGTTTTTACTTTGGACATCCTGCTCTCCTTTATATGTCCCATCTGTTTTACTAATTTGGTTAAATCGCAATCCATGTGCCATTCGAAAATAAAGTTTAAAAAATACTAACCCATTGATTATAATACGTATTATCACATATCAGTTTTGTGGAAATACCAAATATTGATTAAATCATAAGCA
Source organism: Rickettsiales bacterium (assembly GCA_002724555.1). Lineage (GTDB taxonomy): Bacteria > Pseudomonadota > Alphaproteobacteria > UBA8366 > UBA8366 > UBA6544. The sequence goes on along the minus strand of PBOZ01000060.1, from coordinate 4,738 downwards.
TAGATTGCTGGAAATTTCATCAAGGAGTGCGCTGAAACGGTGCCAGAATTACTTGCACTTGTTATGCGCTAGACCACTCTCACTTCCAATCCGCCAATGCTGAGAATTATTTGGAAGGTGTTTCATTTTAAATTGAAAACAGTTACCTGCGGCTACCGCTCGCTGCCGCTACCATTAGGTACAAATGCTAGAACTTTCTAGATAGATTATTGGCGAGAAATACTGCGATAATTTAAATATAATTTTTGTTTTTTTCTAAAAAAAATTAATGAAGACATAACTTATGTAAGGTATTAATTTTTCGTAAATATGATATTATATTTAAAATAAAATTGATTAATATCGTACAGTTATGTAAATAAAATTTACCATTATTTATAAGTTTAATTTTAAAAAAATGTTTAGTTTAATAAAAAACGTTAAATTCATGTCTAGAATTTCTCATCAAATAAAAATATCATGCCAGTAAAATTGTGATATTTATTTTCAATAATTAAGGCGTGTTTGAAATAGTTTCTGCATATAATATCATGTGATTGAATGGTAGTGTTAATCGTCATTTTTACAGTCAAATATTACCTTTTTAATCTTATTACAACTCTTCTGTTTGCCGCTCTATTTTCCGGAATTGGTTCATTAAACATATCTTTATTAGGAAATTTTGGCTTTGTATCGGCATAACCCGATGCTTTCAATCTGGTGGGTTTTACCCCGGCGCCAACAAATTTTGAAACTACGGCTGCTGCCCTCGCCGCTGACAATTCCCAATTTGAGGGATAATACTTTGATTTAATTGCCACATCGTCTGTGTGGCCTTCGACATCTATATAGAATAATTTGTATTGGTCAGAAAGTAATTCTACGCCAAGTTGAAGAATTACCTCGGTCGACTTTTTTGTTAATATTACAGATCCCGGTGCAAAAAAAGTTTTTCCTAAAAATTCCATAATTATACCTTCTTGGTCAAATTCGACCAAATAGTCTTCTTTTGGAATCCCGGCACTTTCGACAATATTGATCGCGTTGTTTAGCATATTAAAAAGTGATTCTTCATAAGAGAGAGGAGTGTTTTCAGACATTACGCCCATACTCTCTCTTATAGCTTCGGCGGCCTGTTCTCTACCTACTGTATCGTAATCTTCAAAATGTAAAATCATAACAAAAAAGGCCATGAGAAGTGTAATCGCATCGGCATAAGTAGCGAGCCAATCCTCTCCGCCTCCACTGCTCTTTTTTTGAGGCTCAGCCATAATTCTTAGAGTCCTTTTTTAAGCCTCAATTTCTATGTTCGTCTATATCGAAGTGTATTTCTGGATCTAGATAACTATTTAACCTGTCTTGTATTTCTCTGGGGCTTACTTGGTCAGATAACAGAGCAAGTCCTTCAACTTTAATGTTATCTATAAAGTGTAAAATCGCGTATCTTTGTTCTAATTTAGTTGCAGCAGGTCCAAAAATCATTTTTGCAACTATTACTCCGTATAACGTGGTATTTAGAGCGATTGCTAAACCAGCTCCTAGTGCGGCGGGATCGTCACCCATATTAGCTAGCATTATGATCAGACCAACTAATGTCCCCACCATTCCGAATGCCGGGGCCAGGCTGGCCATTGTATTTAATATTTCAACTTGAACATTTCTCCGTACATAGGAATTGTCGGAGAAATTTTGCATTATAGTTCTTACGGTGTCACCTTTATGCCCTGATAATAGGACATTTAAACCAAACTGCATGAGCGGGTCATCTTTGACTGCGTCGGCCTCTTTTTCTAGTTTAATTACGCCGCCTTGTTGCACTTCATAGGCCCAGTTTATGATACCATGGACTTCCTCTTGTAATGTATCTCTTCCTTCCTTTTGAACCTTGTAGATTTGCAAAACGCCCTTTAGTGCTGAGATCACATACCGTGCTTCCTGCCCTATAAGGGTCCCAGCTATTGTTCCACCAACCACCATCAATAAGCTTGAAAAGCTTACGAATATTCCGAATTTGGTGGTTTCAAGCAGAATCGACATAATTATCAGGCCGAACCCTGATAAAATTCCAATTATTGTAGTAAATGACATTTCAGTGGTTTGATCAGTTAATATTTAGGTAATTTGCTTTAATATTTGTAACTAGTTAGGTGTAATAATCAATAATTAATATTTTTTGTGTGGGAATTAAATATGCATATTTGTAGATATTATAATTAAGAAATAACTAGGGGAAATTGTTTTAAAGGGGCTGTGTTCGACCATAGGCCCATAGCGTCAGAGTTGGAAAGTTTTATCCAAGATGACTTTTTAGTGTAAATTTGACAATTCAATACCCACCCGCTGATTAGATTTAGCGGACGCCATTTTAAAATTTTTTTTGATAATACTTGGCCCTTTTGTGGTTTTTTATACTTTGAGGTCAAATTAGGATACGGTTGTCTCTTGATAATTTCAAAAATACTTTGCGGTTAAAATAAATAAGTCAGCAATTCGTGTTTGTCGGGTTATGCGCAATTTATATGCATGCAGCACAGTTCGGAACTTAGGTTGATAAACCACTTCCCTATATCCCCATTTAGAGGTACTCCTTTTATCCTGGTGAAAAAAACAGCCAGATATTAGCTATCGCTATGAATTTTCCCTTAAAGGGGTCGAATACAATGTCCACGTATGGGCGTACCTCTAAACTACTTCGATCTCCTAAGACTGGATTGGTAATTCTATTAAAATAGTTGTGCCTTTGCCGACGATACTCTTGACGTCTATTTGTCCGCCATGGCGGTCGACCACGATCTCACGCACTAGTGCCAAGCCTTGTCCAGTGCCATGGCCAGCCTCTTTGGTTGTAAAAAAAGGTTCAAATATCTGGTGTTTAATGTTTTCGGGAATACCAATTCCTGTGTCCTCAATAGAAAGACAAATTTTATCATCGACTTGCTCTGTGCTAAAAGTAATTCGACCCATACCGGTTTCACGCTGTTCGATGGCATGCGCAGCATTAACAATTAAATTCAAAACAACCTGGTTTAAGGCGCCTTCATCGGCATTGATCTTGGGTAATTTTTCGTCAAGTGCGAACTCAAGCTTGGCTAAGTATTTCCATTCACTTCTGCAAACAGTGACGGAACGTTCGACCACACGATTAAGGTCAACAGGGGACATTTCCTTGCGGGTTGGATGTGTGAACTCCTTCATAGCTGACACGATATTTGCTACTTGCTTCACGCCTTCGATGGATTGTTCAGCAGCAAGTGGTAACTCCTCGCGCAAAAATTTAACGTCTTTTTGCTCGTATTCCTTTTTGAAATTAGAGATTAGCTCGGCGAATTCTTCTTTGGCTTCTAGCTGATCAAGCAACTGACAATGAGCGTCTACGATAGACATTAAACTTTTAGTTGCATCCCGAATAAACTGAAGGTTGTCACCAATATACTGAATGGGGGTATTGATCTCATGCGCAATACCGCCGGCTAGCGAACCTAGCGCTTCCATTTTCTGGCTTTGCCGCAGTTCTCGCTTCAGTTGGAAGCTGTCTTCTTTGGCCGCTTTGAGTTCAGTAATATCTTGATGAGTACTTACAAAATTGATCAATCTGCCTTGGGCATCGAAAACCGGAGACACGGTCAATCGGCTCCAGAATGGTGTACCGTTTTTGCGGTAATGGAGTATCTCTGCGTTTATCCTACTTTTGGACCGAATAGCTGCATTAATTTCTGAGACGGTTGTCTGATCGGTAGCACTGCCTTGAAGAAAATTATTGCTTTGTCCTACTGCTTCTTTCTTGCTGTATCCCGACATGGTGCAAAATGCATGATTGCAATAAATCAGGGGGTTATTTGGTATAACCGGATCAGAAATAGAAATAGCGGTGGTCGTTGTTTCAATGACTGCCGCTAGCAATTCATTTTTCTGTGCTAGACATTCTAGCTTCTTGATAGGCATGGGTTATATTTTTTTTCGAGAGGTTTGGTACATATGGATCGAGGGTCAAGTTGTTTTGAATAAAAATACCAAGATCAGGTTCTATAAATAGGTGTGATTACCTTAAAATAGGCATGATCCAGTTATCTGCCAATGTAATATTACAGTCAAAAGATTTGCTGCTCTGCTGACCATAACTTCTCTCGCTGGTGTGTTTCTTCACGCGTGCGAGAATGTACTTTTCATAAGAGGTGGAGAGAAATTTCAGATTCTAAAAACTCAATATATACGATCTTGAGCTAATAAAAGGTTGCGTTTAATAATTTTTATTATGTTTGCTCGCAGAATCTGTGAATAAAAGCCTGACGTCATCTAGGTTATCTTCAATTTGAATAGGAATGACTTGAGCAAAAGTGTCGAGAATTGTGAGTGCATTCAACTCAGAAAACTCTCCAGATGCCCTAAGGCGTTTTGCAATTGAGGCATTCACGATTTGCATTTCTGAGTACAAATCGGCAAGACCCGACAATTCAAGATCAAAAGAATCGCTAATTTTAGTCTCATAATATTGCCGTAAAAAATATGATCCGGTCGTTCGAATAAGCGTTTCATCCGCTGTTGCTAATGGAAGGTGATAACGGGCCATCGGCTTCAGGTAATCTGTGTGAGGACATCCACTAGTTGCAATTTGAAGGCCCATCAAAGAGCTGATCGCTTCTTGAGAAGTTGTTTTCTTACCGACCCATCTTTCATCAAAAATTACAACCAACTCAACTTCAGAGTGTGAGAGGATATTACCAAACCGGCCGGCTATATTGTTGAGACCAATAGCTGTTGG
>PBOZ01000059.1 GCA_002724555.1 Rickettsiales bacterium | reverse complement strand
CGGCTCTCACATTATCGGCTGGCCAAAAAAGCGCGGCAGGCACCTGCTCGACGAATTGACTGCGCATGCCACACAAGCGTCATTCACCTATCGCCACAAATGGCGTAAAGGCGATCTAATTATTTGGGATAACCGTTGCACTATGCATCGCGCGACGACATACGATCAATTTAACACACGGCGCGATCTTCAACGGACGACCGTCTCCGATGAGATAAACTCAGTCGAAAGACGCGAACTGGAGAAAACGTGTCAGTTGACAAAAACGGTTAGAGTTTAGAACACGACCCCAAAGTTTTAAAGTAAACGAAAAAAGTTTAATCTCTGTCATCCAGGCCTGCTTCCGATAACGCTAGACCCACTTTAAGAAAATATTCCTCCTAAACAGGAATCTCCCCAGAAATAGAAATCCGCCACATCTCACGGCGTTTGCCGTGATAATCATTAAGTGCCGAATGCTGTACTGCCCGGTTATCCCAAATGGCAAATGTGTCCTGCCGCCATTTATATCGACAGGTGAACTCAGGCCGTGCTTTATGTCGGCACAAATATTCCAAAAGCGGTTTGCTTTCCGCTTGAGTCCAACCAACAAAATGGGTCGTATGCAGCGAGTTAATATATAGCGCTTTTCGCCCTGTCTCCGGATGCGTCCGGGCAACTGGATGAATTCCTTCCATCTTTTGATCGCGGTTTATCAGTTTTACGCTTTTATAAGCATTGCCCTCGGCGCGTCCTCCACCTTTACGAGCAGACGCAGCGTTTACAGCCCGCAAGGGCTCCAATAGTTCTCTCATAGCAGGGGATAGCGTTTCATAGGCCTGGTACATGTTCGAAAACATCGTATCACCCCCAACGTCCGGCACCTCTATTGAATAGAGAGCTGTAGCTTTGGGAGGTTGCTCGGTATAGGTCGTATCGGAATGCCAGCCTTCGCCAAAGATTTTTGTTTCTGTGGGCTCCTTAATCAGAGGTATCACATATGGCTCCTCCAGTAGTCCTTCGACGAATGGATAATAGCTAAGTTCGCCGAATCTACTGCCTACATTTTTAAAACTTTGGGGGTCTAGCTTTTGATCAGGAAAGAACAGCACCATTCGCTCCAAAAATGCCTGTTGAATTTCTTCCCATGCGTCATCTGATGCAGAAATTACATCGACGCCTGTTACCTCAGCACCTAACGAACCTGATAATGGTCTAATTTTTATATGCTTTGGCCGCATCATTGTTTAGTCGCCTTCGAATATCTCCGCTGCGAGCCGCCCGGCGTTGACCGCTGTCGGCCAACCCGCATAGAAGGCAAGATGTGTAATAACGCCACGAATCTCATCTTTGGTGACACCATTATCCATTGCCCGCCTCAAATGTCCGCGCAGCTCCGGTGTCCTGTACAGCGCTATCAAAGCTGAGATCGTGATCAGACTGCGATCGCGCTTCGATAGTTCTGATTGCTCCCACACACCGTCATAAACGACCTCGTCTCGCAGCCGGCCGAGCTGTGGAACTACTTTATAAGGTGTTTTTTCACCTGACATTGTTCAATCAATCATCTTCAAAAATTTCAGCAGCAATTCGGCCAGCATTTACCGCCGTTGGCCATCCGGCATAAAAGGCCAAGTGGGTGATCATACCGCGGATCTCATCTTGTGTAACACCGTTATCGAGTGCACGCTTCATATGACCGCGAAGTTCGTCCGTACGGTAAAGCGCCGTCAAAACAGAAATCGTTACCAAACTCCGATCGCGCTTGGAAAGTTCCGGCTGCTCCCAAACGTCACCAAATAATACGTCATCGCGCAATTTGCCGAGTTGTGGAACCACTTCGTAAGGTGTCTTCTTAGCCATTTTCAGAATTCCTTTTGGTTAACATTAAGTCCCTATCCATATAGACCGAAAGAATGCATTGCCGCCCCGGGCTGCAAGTCCACCTCATTTGGTAGAAATTCAGGAAGCGACCATGCCCAAGAAGCGAATCCTAACGACCCATGCCGGTAGCCTTCCGCGACCAGCCAAACTGGTTGAGCTTTATGCTAAACGCGCTAGAGGCGAAGCTATTGATAAACATGAACTCGTGCGGGAGGGCGAAGCGGCCACATCTTGGGTGGTGGATCAACAACGTAACGCAGGCATCGATATCCCAAGTGATGGAGAACAACTGCGTGAGGCTTTTTTTCTCTATGTACAAAGGCGAATGACAGGATTTTCTGGAAAATGGAAACGCCCACATGGCGATGAGCTTGCTGCTTATCCCGAATATGCAGACCTGAGGCGGCGGCAAATCGCAAATGATCAATCGGTTAGTAATTTTAATCCACCTATGGCTACTGGTGCCGTCACGTACGCAAACCGAGAAGAAAATGAAGCAGAATTGGAGACCTTTGCGGCAGCCTTAAATCAATCCGGCGCAGACTTTTCAGACGCCTTCATGACCGCCCCGTCCCCTGGAATTGTTGCGGCGGCGATGAAGAATGAATTCTATCCAGATGACGATGCCTACTTAGAGGCATTAGCCGAGGCGCTCCAGATCGAATATGAGGCCGCCCACAGGCATGGCTATCTTTTACAAATTGATGCGCCTGATTTGGCGCTTGAACGGCATCTTTCGTTCGCCAATCGGTCAGTTTCTGACTTTGTGAAGTTTGTTGAACGTGTCATTCAAAGCATCAATCGAGCTGTCACTAACATCCCCCGAGACCGCATCCGCCTCCACGTTTGCTGGGGTAACTATGAGTCGCCACATGACAAAGATATCGCGCTGGAAGAAATTCTTCCTGCCATATTAGAGGCCGACGTTGGCGCCTTTTTACTGCCTTTTGCAAATCCAAGGCATCAACACGAAATAAAGTTGTTCCGTGACATTCCACTTGGTGCAAATCAGTCACTAATCGTCGGCGTCATCGATACACTGACGAACTTTGTGGAGCACCCAGAAGTTGTTGCCGATCGCTTGGAACGTGCCGCCGAGATGCTTGGTGATCCAACGCGCATTCAAGCGGGCACTGATTGCGGCTTTGATACTTCAGCCGGCATGGGCCGCGTCACGGCCGATGTAGTCTGGGCAAAACTACGCGTTATGAAAGAAGGTGCTCAAATTGCGAGCGATCGCTTATTCTAACACACAATACACCATCACAGAATTGATGACATAGCCGGTATTTCTGAACCGTAGAATTACCCACTTGAAAGAGAAATAGGCCAACCACATAGTTTGCGTTAAACAAAACACGCCACGTTGCGGGCAGCTTAGCTGAGCAAATAGCGGGCCAAAGGAGGTGAGTTTTGGCAGAACTTCGCGTTGAGAATTTTGGAAAGCATATCGCGCTGATTACGTTAGACAACGAATCCAAACGTAACGCGATGACAAGACAAATGCTATTCGATTTAGCTAACCTTTGGGATGAACTTGCGCGTTCAGAACATCGATGTATCGTTATTACTGGAACCGGTAACAAAGGTTTCTGTGCTGGCGCGGACGTGAGTGGAGATTTAAGCGCGTCGCCGGATACCGTGGCGAAAATCAACAAGGCGCTTTTAAAGACCGAGATATTTCCCAAGCCAATTATTGCCGCGATCAACGGCGACTGCGTGGCAGGAGGCGTCGAGTTAATGCTTGCATCAGATATACGGGCTGCTGCGCCACATGCCCGGTTTGGGTTGCCGGAGGTGCGTCTCTCCATTTATCCATTTGGCGGAGCGACCGTGAAATTAATTCATCAAATTGGATATGTGCATGCGATGAAACTAATACTCGGCGCAGAATTGGTGGAGGCGGAAGAGGCCCTCAGGATCGACCTGATTAACGAAATTATCGATACTCATAGTCTTATAGATTGGGCATTAAATTTGGCTGAGACCATTGCCGCCAATAGTCCATCCGCCGTGCAAGCAGTTAAACGCAAGATCAGCACTGAAATCGCTGAGCATGCACTTACACAAGAGGCGCTTGACCAAAAGTTGGGGGATGCAGTCCGTCACAGTGCTCATTTTAAAGAAGGAGTTGCTGCCTTCCTCGAAAAACGAAAACCCAATTATGACTAAAAATTATCTTCTTTAAATAGATCGGCCAGACCATTTCGCTTAAGCTTACCGGTGGTCGTTAGCGGAAGGTCTTTTGCCATAACAAATCGATAATGACGCGGCACTTTGTAGCCTGCCAGCACCTTTCGCCCAAATTCAACAAGCGCGGTTTTTGTGGGTGGTTCACCCTTACTCACAATGACTTCCGCTAACGCTTCATCCAAACGGTCGTCAGGAATACCGGTAACATAAATTTCGGCAATAGCCTCATGCCGCGAATATACAGCCTCTATTTCCGCAGGTGCTACATTGATCCCACCGGTTTTCACCATCTCCTTGAGGCGTCCTCGATAGGTCAGGAACCCCTCTTCGTCCAAAGTACCCAGATCACCCGTCCTGAGGTAACCCCGACTGTCAAACGCCTCAGCATTTCGCTCCGGGTCGTTCAAGTAGCCATTGGTTAAATGTCCATGCAGACGGATCTCTCCCATCTCACCGGCTGCCACATTTTCTTCGGTATCAACATCAATAATTTTTATCTTAACGCCATCGAGCACCGGACCCGAGCTAACCAGTCGGCGTTCCAGTGGCATTTTCGCATCAATGACACAGGAATTCCCAAAGGCCTCCGTTAGCCCATAGACATTGCAGATCTCGCTTGCGCCTAGGTCGACGGCCAGTTGTACTTGTTCCGGTGTTCCGATCGTCGTTCCTGTACGAAGCGATGAAAGATCCCTATTTGGCCGATCCGGATGTTCATACATCGGGCGAGACATTGCCGCGGTTCCATAAAATACCGTACACCTCTCACACTCAATCAAGCGCAATGCCTCACCTGGTTCGAAATGATGCTGCAGCACAATGGCTCCACCATGCGTCATTAACGCAAACAGTGCGTTAACGCACCCATAAGACCAAAACAAAGCGACCGCTAGCCACAACCGGTCATCCGGCGTCAAGTGTTGGCGCTCACCAATCGACCATGCATTATCGATCATAGCCCAGTGGTGCAGTGGCACACCTTTCGGTAAAGCCGTTGACCCTGACGTGTAGAGTATACAGGCGGTATCCTCCGAGCTAACTTTCGCTTGTGACACCGCTAATGCATCCTCTTTGACCAATGCGCCCAATTCTGGCAGTTGGCCAAATGTAAGGGCACTCGCGGGACCTGTGTCGACAGGTAGAAATGTTGGCAGAGGGTCCAAACCGTATTCTCTTTTTACTTCTCCCAAAACTTCCCAAAAGTCGCGATCGCGAAACCACGGTTCAAAAATTATTACGGTTATTTTTGCATGCGTCAGTTGGTATGCAAGTTCACGCGGCGACGCCATAGTATTAAGTGCAACAACTTCTGCACCAACATTCATAATGGCGAAATATGCGATTAACCATTCGGCCCGATTGCCCATCAGGATCGCGATACGATCGCCCCTTTTGACGCCAATAGACAATAATCCCTTAGCATGGGTGCGCACCAAGTTTCGAAAGTCGCCGTAGGTCAGGCAATTTTCACCATCAATGACAAAAGGCTGTTCTGGCTGAAGATATGCGAGCTCATCGAGAAGGTTTGGTACCGTCCGGCTCGTCGGTTTATTCATTAAAAAAAACTCATTAACGGGCGGTATAGCCGCCATCAATGACAAGCTCAGAACCGGTGGAGAAGCTGGACTCGTCGGATGCCAGAAATAAAACGCCCTTAGCGATTTCATCAGCTTTGCCAAGACGCTTCATCGGTGTTCGCGCAGCAAAACGCTGACGCAGAGTATCAGCTCCCAATTCATCCGCCATAGCCGCAAACATGCCAGCGTCGATGTAACCTGGATGAATGGAATTAATACGGATTGGATATCCAAGATTAGCACATTCCACTGCCGCAGACTTTGTAAAAAGACGCACCCCACCTTTGGACGCACCATAGGCACCAACAATTGCCTCACCGATCAATCCCATTATTGAAGAAAGGTTAATAATTGAACCACCACTCTCCTTCATCATACTAATACCGTGTTTAACACCCAAAAAAACGCCATCCATATTCACCGACATTACACGCTTCCACTCCTCATAAGAGGTCTCTTCAATAGTGTGCGTTGCCGGCATAACGCCTGCATTATTGACAAGAATTTCAAGCGAGCCAAACCGATGCCGTGTCTCGGCCATGCACGCCACCCAGTCCGTTTCATTAGTTACATCGTGATGTGTAAAGACGGCATTTGTTAGAGAAGAAGCAAATCTTTTCCCCGCCGTTTTGTTTAAATCCGCAATAACAACATTTGCGCCTTCTCCACTCAAAACCGATGCAATCGCCGCACCTATACCGGAAGCACCTCCCGTCACTAAAGCTGTCTTGCCAGAAACTCTGCCAACAGGCATCCCGTCTTAACCTCTGAATTGTTGCTTCAGGAAATCAGCAGCTTCGTGCAGTGCGTCTCTTGCCGCAGGAATTACCTGTCCCATCTGCAGAAAACCGTGAATGGTGCTCTCCCAGCAACTGTAAACAACATCAACACCCGCCGCTTCAAGCGCGTCGGCATACGCCTTCCCCTCACTCAAAAGCGGATCAAGGCCGGCAGTCATTACATAAGCGGAAGCAGCCCCGCTTAAATCCGCCTCATGGAGGGGCGAAGCGTCTGGTTCAGTCATCGGCTTGTCATGTCCGAAATAATGATTATGGAACCACGCCATCAGTGGTTTACGAATTGGAAACGTATCCGCATGATCGGTCCTTGATTGGTGGACCGACAAATCGCCATGATCAGTTACCGGATATAACAAAGCTTGTGCAACCAAAGCCTTACCAACTGTCTTTCGCACACGAAGAGCGGCAACAGCAGCAAGATTTCCTCCTGCACTATCGCCCGCAACCGCTATGCGTTGTGGATCACCATCAATCGCAGCACCATGTTCCGCGGCCCACAAGACGGACGTCACCGCATCTTCAACCCCTGCCGGATAACGATGTTCGGGTGCAAGACGATAATCGACGGACACCACTATTGCGGCTGCGCGATTGGCAAGAACACGCGGAATCGAGTCATGTGTATCCACATTTCCAATAACAAATCCGCCACCATGGTAATACAATACGATCGGCTTCGGCCCTTCTGAAGCATCCGCTGGGTGATAAATCCTAATTGGTATAGCTCCGCCGCCACCGTCAATGTCAAAATTTTCGATTTTCGCTACTGGTTCGAGATCCAATGCCGTCTTTGCCGTGCCAGCCGCAGATTGCGCTCGCGCTGCTTCTGCCGACAAGGAGTGAAGTGGCGGCAAACCTGCGGCTGCCGCCCAATCGATCATACGTTGCGTATCTACATCTGCCTTATACATGTTCAATCTCCTGCATTATCAGGTGTCGTACCCTTGACCTGAACTCGGTGCATCAATCTTCGGTGACCAGGGTAATCATTTAATGCTAAATGCTGCACACACCTGTTATCCCAAAAAGCAATCGATCCTTCTTCCCACTGAAATCGACAAGTCAATTCTGGCTGGGTCGAATGTTGATAGAGAAACTGCAAAAGTGGTTGGCTTTCGTCTACTGTCATCCCCTCAAAACGTTCAGTATGCATCTCGTTTACATAAAGCGCTTTTCGTTCTGTTTCTGGATGTGTACGGACAACAGGGTGGGTCGCCCACATTTCAGCCCAGTCTGCCGAAATCGCCTCCGACCCACGGGGCGGAGTGTTGCCTTCATCAAGAGTTCTAAGAATACGACCATTCGAATGGACCGCGCGCATTTGGCCCAACATTTTTTTCATTCCTCCGGAAAGAGTATCATAGGCAAGATATTGATTCGCAAAAAGCGTATCACCACCAATCGGTGGCACGATTTTCGCGACTAAAATTGAACCAAGAGAAGGTACCTCTAAATGGCTCGTGTCCGAGTGCCACTCCCAACCAAAGTTCAGCCTGTCCTCCGGTTTTTTATCGACAACTAAAAGTTCGGGAAATTTTCCTGGAAATTGTCGATGCGGTGGCAGAGGTGCTAATTCTCCGAACTGCCGGCCAAAATGCACCAAATGCTCATCTGAAATTTGTTGATCGCGAAAAAAAACAACACACCGCTCAATAAGAACAGACCTAATCGCCGCAACCGCCTCTTCGGACAATTCTTCGGACAAATCTGGGCCAAGTACCTCCGCACCGATGGCCCCTGCCACGGGACGCACTTCAATTCCCCGATACTTCATGCCCGTCTCCTTTGCGAAACAGGTAGCCATTATCCCTCTCATGGCAAGCCACCCAAGTGTTCAAAAAATCAATTCTTATTCGATAAATAAGATGCTAAGAACCCTCGGAGATTTATCTAAAAATTAGGCTAAATACGGGCCGATAAACAATGCCCTAAAACCAACAGACAAAACCTATTATGCGAAGGCCATGTTTTAAAAAAATTTTCAAACGGCTTATTAATGCCGAACCAATTTTTTGGATGACTTTGATGGATCACAACCAGCAGATAAGGGAAAAGAGATGATCATGGAGGCGGACGTTATTGTTGTCGGCTTTGGTATTGCAGGACTGTCTGCGGCTGTATCAGCACATGAAGCGGGCGCTAAAGTCGCATTGCTAGAGCGTGCGCCTAAAGATCAGCGCGGTGGGAACACCCGATACACAGAATCTTTTTGGCGGATGAAAAACGAGAACGAGGTATCCGATGACTTTATCTCTCATTTTGCCAATAATTCTGGAAATTATCTTGACCCTGAAATAACAAAAGATGCCGTCCGTGATTTTGAAAATTGGCCATCCGTCCTGCGAACATTGAATTTTGCAGACCCTAATCTTATTTCTGAGTTCGCAGACGCAGCTGGGCCAACGTTGAATTGGCTTAAGAAATTTGGTGTTTCCTTCGACTTTTTACCAAATTATTTCATCTCAGAATCTACGACACGAATAGCACCAATCGGCGGCGGACGCGCCCTTGTAGAAGCTCTAGCGAAGTATGTCGAATCGGTCCCAGACGATATTTCGATCCATTACAGAACGACCGCAAAATCTATTGGGATTGATGAGAATGGCAAAGTCCGGGCGCTAAAAGCGATCGGCCCGCAAAATCAACCCATAAACTTCAACGCGAAAAGTATTATTTTGGCTTGCGGCGGGTTCGAAGGGAACCCCGAAATGCTTAGCCATTATATGGGGTCCGACGCACAATGGGTCCGTCCCATCGCGCGGGGTGGATATTACAACCGAGGCGAAGGCATACGGATGGCGCTTGATATTGGCGCGGCACCCGCAGGGGATTACAGCAATTTCCACGCTCAGCCAATTGACCCCAGATCTGGCGGAATGGAGCCGGTCGTTCTCAGTTATGCATACGGGGTCTTATTAAATCGCGAAGGTAGACGTTTCACCGACGAGGCGCCCGATTCAGTTGATGCTACCTATGAAGCCGTTACTCGGAAAATCTTAAAGCAAACAGAGGGGATCGCCTATGCAGTACATGATTCCCGAATGGAAGAAATTGATAATTGGCGAAAAGCTATTCGTAGCGATCAAGATCCTATTCAAGCTACCTCGCTAAATGAACTCGCCAGCAAACTAGAAGTTGATCGGGACGCTCTAGTTAAAACACTAAATACATTTAACGCCGCATGCCCAAAAGATTTATCGATCTTTAATGCAAAAAGACCTGACGGTTTGGGTACGTTGGGATTGGAACCCCGGAAAAGCCATTGGGCGCGACCGATCAACAAACCACCCTATCTAGCGTGGCCTATTATCTCGGCAGTATGCTTTACCTTTGGTGGTCTAAAGACGAACGCCGAGGCCCAGGTTCTTAATATGGACGGTGACGTCATTCCCGGTTTGTATGCAGCAGGCGAGACAATGGGCATCTATTATCAGACTTATACTGGTGCCACATCCGTTATGCGCGGCGCCGTATTTGGCCGCAAAGCAGGATCGGACGCAGCGAATCGCTATGCGCGCGCCAATACCTTATAATAGCGGTCTCTTGCCGCTTACAAAGGCCGATGATAGCTTCCGCCGCGTTCCAATAATACTCGGAGAGAAACATGGCCCTGGACGAGGAAACCGTGCGCCGAATAGCCACCTTGGCACGCATCAAAGTGCCAAAACAAAATCTCGAACCATTGGCGGGCGAGTTGAACAATATCCTTGGCTGGATCGAGCAGTTGTCGGAGGTCGACACAGACGCCGTCCAACCCATGACATCAGTCATCGAAACCGTCGCGCCTCAGCGCGCGGATATCGTCACCGAAGGAGGTAATCCAGATAAGGTCCTTCACAACGCACCACAGGCCACAGGCGCCTTTTACACCGTCCCGAAAGTCGTCGAATGAATAGTGAGTTTTTGAATTTTAACCTAGCCGAAGCGCGCGATAAATTACGAAAACGCGAAATTGGCGCGGTAGAACTCACCGAATCTTATGTTGAAGCGGTAGAAGCGCTCCGCCCACTGAACGCATTCATCACAGAGACACCAGACAAAGCGATGGAAATGGCGAAGCGCTCAGAGGCTCGTTTAGCAACGGATGACGCCGGTCCAATGGAAGGCATACCAATAGGTATGAAGGACTTATTTTGCACCGAAAATGTTCTCACAACGGCTGCAAGCCATATCCTCGATAACTTTTCACCTACTTATGAATCTACCGTCAGCGCGAATTTATGGAATGCCGGTGCGGTAATGCTTGGAAAAACCAACTTGGACGAATTTGCCATGGGTTCGTCAAATATGACGAGCCACTACGGTGCCGTTGAAAACCCATGGTATCCTACTGCAACGGAAGACAAGAAATTCGTTCCTGGCGGCTCTTCGGGTGGGTCGGCTTCCATTGTCGCTGCCCACGGTGCGATCGCCGCAACCGGAACGGATACTGGTGGTTCGATCCGACAACCTGCATCTTTTTGTGGAATTGTCGGCATGAAGCCCACTTACGGCAGATGTTCGCGCTGGGGTGTTGTCGCTTTTGCCTCATCGTTGGACCAAGCAGGGCCGCTTTCACGGACTGTCCGTGACGCCGCCATCATGCTTGGGGCAATGGCTGGGCACGATCCAAAAGATTCAACAAGCGTCGACGTTCCGGTCCCAAATTACGAACTCGCGCTGGATGGAAGTCTGAAGGGTAAACGTATCGGTGTTCCAAAAGAATATCAAATTGATGGCACTCCAACTGAAATTGAGAAGCTATGGGACGACGGCGTCAAATGGCTGAAGGCGGCAGGCGCTGAGATTATTGATATCAGCTTGCCACATACTAAGTACGCCTTACCCGCCTATTATATTGTAGCACCGGCGGAAGCATCCACCAACCTCGCACGCTATGACGGTGTCCGTTACGGCCTGAGAGAAGATGGTGATACACTTCAGGAGATGTATGAAAATACCCGAAGCGCGGGCTTTGGTGATGAAGTCCAACGCCGTATCATGATCGGGACCTATGTACTGTCGGCTGGTTACTACGACGCCTATTACCTAAAGGCGCAAAAAGTTCGCACAAAAATTGCGGACGACTTCCGCAATGCTTGGGAGAAAGTTGATGCTATCTTAACGCCAACAACACCTAGCGCCGCTTTTGCACAGGGTGAGAAGATGAACGATCCAATCGCAATGTATCTAAATGATGTTCTAACTGTTCCGGCTTCCATGGCAGGCCTTCCGGCCATTTCGGTCCCGGCAGGCCTTTCCTCGGATGGTCTTCCGCTTGGTTTACACGTAATCGGCAAACCATTCGATGAAGAGACTGTTTTTCTTGTAGCACAACACCTTGAGGATGCGGCTCAATTCAGTGCATTGCCCAAGATTCTAGCCGGGAGTTAAAAAATGGCTAACCATTTGAAAGGCGCGACGGGTGACTGGGAAATGGTTGTTGGCTTGGAAGTGCATGCACAAGTGACCTCCAAGGCTAAACTATTCTCCGGAGCACCAACGAAATTTGGTGCCGAACCCAATACCCAAGTCAGCTTGGTCGATGCCGCAATGCCAGGAATGTTGCCAGTTCTTAATCAAACCGCAGTTCGCCAAGCCGTCCGAACCGGCCTCGCCATTAACGCGAAGATCAACAAGCATTCGGTATTTGCCCGCAAAAACTATTTCTACCCAGATCTACCGTTTGGATATCAAATTTCTCAATATGAAGAGCCAATCGTTGGAGAAGGTGAGATAGAAATCGATCTTTCGGATGGGGAAACAAAATGTATTGGAGTTGAAAGGCTCCATCTGGAACAGGATGCGGGAAAATCGATACACGATCAGCATCCCACAAAGTCATTTATCGACCTAAATCGTGCTGGCGTTGCCTTAATGGAAATCGTCTCTAGGCCCGATATGCGGTCCGCAGACGAAGCCACCGCTTATGTTGAAAAGCTGCGCGCAATTCTTCGCTGTATTGGGTCTTGCGACGGAAACATGGAAGAAGGATCACTCCGGGTCGATGCGAACGTATCTGTTCGTCATCCAGGGGAACAGCTTGGCACTAGGTGTGAAATCAAAAATGTGAATTCGATCCGTTTTCTAAAACTAGCGATCGAATACGAGGCGCGGCGGCAAATTGAAATCATCGAAGACGGTGGGAAAATCAAACAAGAAACGCGGCTATTTGATCCTAACCGGAGTGAGACGAGGCCAATGCGCTCAAAGGAAGACGCGCACGACTACCGATATTTACCAGACCCGGACTTATTACCACTCGATTTGAAGGAGCAGTTTATTGAAGAAATGAAGGCATCTCTTCCTGAGCTGCCCGACGAACGAAAACAAAGGTTCATGAGTGAGTATCAACTCTCAGCGTATGACGCTGGTGTTCTTGTCTCAGATCGGGAAACCGCCGATTTTTTTGAAACGGCCGCGAATGGTCGCGATGCCAAACAAGTGACCAACTGGATAACCGGTGACCTTTTCGCCCATTTGAATAAGGCTGACCTATCAGTTTCCAAAACTCCTGTCAGTGCCGAAGCCTTAGGCGGTCTGCTCGACCTCTTAGCGGATGGTACAATCTCTAACCGGATCGCAAAGGATGTCTTTGAAGAAATGTTTGAGTCAGGTAAAGACGCGGCTACTATTGTTGAAGAAAATGACCTGACACAAATTACCAATACAAGCGAAATAGAATCGATCGTCGATACGGTTATCGCGCGAGGTGAAAAACAGGCTGAGCAGTTTCGCTCAGGCAATGAAAAAATTATCGGTTGGTTCGTGGGCCAAGTGATGAAAGAGACCCAAGGAAAAGCAAATCCAGCAGTAGTCAACGAACTGCTAAGAAAGAAACTACAAGACAATTAAATAACCTCTCTTCCAAAGCCTCTATCTATATCGGATGCGACGCCAAAGATGGGCCTACCGTTTCCCTTTTTTTTAACCGCCACCGACAAGTGCGTTGTTGCGAGGCGACCTATCAAAGGGCATGATAAAGGACGGTTGGCGCTCGCTTAATAGGTGATCAAGTATGTTGCCAAACCGAAGTTAGGTGGAGTATTGCGCGGGCCGCAAAAAATGCCAGCACTTCGTACATCAGCCATCTTCCTCATTAGCACGGTTTGTATCGCACAAGCATTCACGCAAATTGGATCCTTCACGTTCTCCGCTCTATTGCCGGTTTTCTTCACCGAATGGGGGATCACGCACACCGAAGCCGGCTGGTTATCTGGAATAATATTTCTCGCCTATGCAATGTCAGTACCCTTTATTTTGCCTTTGACGGATCGTATTGACCCACGAAGCGTCTACATGTGTTTTGTGACATTGACGAGCCTTTCGCATTTAGGCATGGCGTTTATTGCAGAAGGATTTTGGGGTGGTTTAGTTCTTCGAATGTTCGCGGGCATTGGGTGGGGTGGTACCTACATGGTAGGCCTGAAAGCGCTTGCTGATTTGATTGAGGGGCCAAAACAGTCCCGTGCGGTAGCATTCCATGCAGGTAGTATCGGCGCCGGCGGAGCGTTGTCCTTCCTTATCGCAGGATATGCCGCGGAACACCTGGATTGGCAAACCGCCTTCATGTTCTCGGCACTTGGCAGTTTCATAGCCTTGGTCATCATGATGATCTGCGTTCCCAGCCGCAAACCGCCATCCCAAAAGGAGACATCTAATACGTTTGCATTCCGGACTGTCTTAAAGAACAAATCTGCTATGGCATATGCCATCGGATACTGCGTTCACACTTGGGAAATGTTTACTTTACGATCTTGGGTTGTCGCTTTTCTGGTGTTTACAGCCGCCCAAGGAGAACAGCCGAACTTTTTTATCCCAACCGTGATCGCCATGTTGATGGAACTCATTGGCACCACAATGAGTATAATCGGAAATGAGATTGCAATTCGTATCGGTAGACGGCGCTGGATATACATGGTCATGATATCTTCCATGATTTTCTCTGTATTGATTGGCTTTAGCGCAGGTTTGGGATACGGCGTCGCAGCGATAATATGTTTGACTTACAATGCGTTGATATACGCGGATTCTGCTGCACTTACCGCGGGCACCGTCGGCAACGCGGAACCCAGTCGTCGCGGTGCAACGCTTGCTATACATGCGATGCTAGGCTACGGCGGCGGTTTCATCGGGCCATTGGTTCTCGGCGTGCTTCTGGATGCGCTCGGCGGCGAGACGATCATGAATTGGGGCATAGCCTTCTCACATGTCGCCCTAATCATGATGATTGGCCCCATCATACTGCGAATCCTAAGACCAAAGGAGCTACCTGGCGATCGACCGAGCCCTTAAGCTTAAGCTTTTTAAGCCACCACACTGGAAAGCCTAAAACGGAGAAAGTCATTTCCCTATATAAAAAAGCCATGAATGTTAATTTTCTGAATTTATGTGATTCTGACATTAAAGATTATCCTTTGTATGACTTTTTTTGCATCTATTCCCTACCCAACACATGGGTATTGAAATTAAACTTCTTTAACGTAAGCCCGACATGATTGCTTTTTCTTGGCTTTGGATTCCGATCACAATCTTTGCCGCTTTCGTGCAAAACATCCGCTCAGCTGCACAAAAGCATCTGACGGCTGAGTTGAATACAATTTCAGTCACGATGGTGAGATTTCTTTTCGGATTGCCATTCGGACTCTTGTACCTTTGGTTTTTGAATTTGCGCCGAACAGAAGCATTTCCTGAAATTAGATTGGACTTTATCACATATTCAGCGATAGCTGGTGCCGGTCAAATCATCGGAACAGCTTTGCTGGTCTATCTGTTTTCGTTGCGAAATTTCGCGGTGGGAACAACCTATGCCCGTACCGAAGCGTTCCTAACGGCCATTGTCGGTGCACTGCTATTCGGAGAAGCCATCGTCATCTACGGTTGGGGTGCAATACTGATAAGCGTTTCTGGGGTAATTCTAATTACGGTTGCAAAGACAGGCATCAATGGCGGTCAATTATTAACCCTTCTTGCGGACAAGTCCGCCTGGATTGGTATTATCTGTGGCCTCTTTTTTGCCATCGCATCCCTTACCATGCGCAAGGCAAGCCTCATGTTAGGCATGGAGGATTTCCTTTTCCGCGCCGCATTGACGATGATCTTTATGCTAACGATGCAAACCGTCGCAATGTGCCTTTTTGTGCTTGTAACCAATCCATCGCAATATCTGATTATTTGGCGAAATTTCAAAGTGTGCCTTCTTGTCGGCATCACAAGCGTCACGGGCACTATAGGCTGGGCTACAGCATTCACTTTGGAGCAAGCTGCCTATGTAAAATCACTAGCGCAAATCGAGTTTGTTTTCACCTTAGCCGCTTCATACTGGTTCTTCAAAGAACGATCCTCACCCAAGGAACTTTGCGGCATCGCGCTTGTCATTATTGGAATAATTCTGCTGGTGCTCTGCGGTTAAGAAGCATCGCATCCAAATATTCTACAACCTCTGGATCAGGTGACGGTCACACCGGCCTCTTCTGCGCGCGCGACGAGATAATCCCGTGCTTCGTTCATGTCGCCCAACGAACCAAACGCATTCATATAGTGTCCACAAAAACCAGAACTCTCTATCCGACGGAACATATTACCAAAATCGATATTCCCTTCACCGGGTTTCATGTGGACTTCATACTCCCCTGTACAATCGGCAATGCGGACTTCGCCTAGCCGGCTCATATCCAGTCCATCAATAAATCCGTCAATGCCATCGGGAACCAGATGGGCATGATTGATTGTAAACGACCATTTCAAATTTGGAGATGTTAGTCGCTCAAAATAAACCTGTGCTTCTTCAATCGTATGCCCAAGGTAGTGAACTTCAGCCAGATCCGGTTCCCAATTCATGTTCTCTAGATAGAGCAATGCACCAACGTCTTCCGCATAACGCGATGCCTTTTCGATATGCCCTATCGCCGCTTCCATTCGAGCCTCTTTATCTCCGAAATGATGACCAGGGTGCACAACAATCCACTCGGCCCTTAATCGAATTGCGACGTCGATATAGGCCTCCAAATAAGCGTCGATTGCGTCGCTCAGAAAAGGTGAATATTCAGCAATATTTACACCAGACAACGTGTGTAATCCGAGATGTATTCCATTTTTCCCTGCCTTTTCGCGGATCGGCTCACAACGGGCCTCATCGAAATCCATCAAGCCGTTCGGCTTTATATCTAATTGTGCGTCGATATATTTGACGTTATTCGCAATTGCCCAGTCAACGCCCTCTTCCAGAGAAACACGCCTACCAATATCAACACCAATTCTGTCTCTTAGTTGCATTTAGGGCCCTACCTTGTGATTACCCAAGCATACCCGCCACAATCTTATTAAACTCATCTGGTGCTTCATACATAACCCAATGCCCCACACCAAGAACGGTCTTAAATTCCATATCCGGATAAAAATTTCGAAGCATTTGTTCTCGTAACGGAACCTCGCCCAACGCGTAGGCATCTAACTCTCCCCAAATCGCAGTAAATTTAGCCGTGCAATGCGGAAAGGCTCGAAACAATACGTCGCTCTCGGGAATTCCGCGGGCACGGATGCGAGTACGACCAGTATTTTCATCCTGGAGAAGTACAGCAAGGTCATCTGCAGTCTCATCCTGAGCGAACATCACACCACAGAGGTTGTTATGATGAATACTAGCCCGCGTCTCGTAGTCCATGTCACGCGATAACCGCTGCATTTCCCGACGGGTCCGCGGCGCTTCGCAGACCCCCATGCCGCCCGCGCCGATCAATACAACCGTCCCGACACGGCCTTTATGATTTGCTGCCATCTGGCCCGCATAAATTCCACCAAAAGAAAATCCGACAATGTCGTACGTTTCATTAGGGCCAATGATCGTGTCCAAATGGTCACAGAGCATTTTGGAAGAATCTACAATGATATCATCAAGTACCGGCAAATCCGAAGCCGCATACCCGGGCATATCTGGAATTATTAGTCTATACCGCCTGGAAAGAAACTCAATATTGCGGATGAAATGCGTCCAAGAGCCATAGTCGCCATGGAGCATAAGGACATTCTGTCCCTCGCCCCAGCACCACCAAATCAGACGACCACTGCCGTCACCAAACGGCGTTTCAATCCGTTCAGCATTGGCTTTCAGTCGCTCATAAATATTATCGATCGTGCTCAATATCCCTCAACAAAAACCATATTGCCTTTAGAATTATCCGTGCGGTCCGCTATGATATTTTGATAGTCGTCGGAATTATACCATTTCTTCAACGTTGCCATATTCGGAAATTCCAGCACGACCATCCGTGTCGGTGCCCAATCACCTTCCTTAGGTTCAACATCGCCACCGCGTACCAAGTACTTACCCCCGTGTTTCGCGATCGTGGCCGGGACTGCCTCTTGATATTTCTTAAAGCCCTCCGGATTGGTGACTTCTATATCAGCTATGAGATAAGCCGCCATTTTAATCTGCTCCCGATAGTTCGGATTGCCAACATCCCGGACGAAGTCTAGCATCCCAGCCAGAATTGCAAGTCTGCGCGAAAAATTATTAATCCAACAGTAGTAACAAAAAGGTTAGACAATGACCCTCGATCTTTACGCTTGGAACACCTCAAATGGCCGGAAAATATCGATCATGCTTGAGGAACTTGGCGCCGATTACAACATACACCTAATCAATATTGGCAAGGATGAACAGTTCGCTCCAGACTTTCTGAAAATTAGTCCGAACAACCGAATTCCTGCTATTGTTGATAGTAACGGTCCAGATGGCACTCCCTATTCAATGTTTGAGTCAGGGGCAATTCTGCTCTATCTCGCCGAAAAATTTGGTAAATTCAATCCTACGGCCAAGATTAAACGCTATGAGACCCTTGTGTGGCTCATGTGGCAAATGGGTGGCGTAGGCCCGATGTTTGGACAAGTGCACCATTTCGAACGTGCCGCAAAGGAAGACATCCCGTATGGTAAAAAACGCTACGGTGACGAGGCCCGTCGGCTATATACTGTGATGGACGGTCGCCTTGAAAAGAGTGCCTACATCGGTTGTGATGAGTATACCATCGCGGATATCGCAATCTACCCATGGGTTGCACGCTATGACTGGCAGAATGTCGACTTGGCAGACTTCCCAAACGTCAAACGGTGGTTTGATGAACTCAGTAACCGGCCAGCCGTGGAAAAGGGTATGAACGTTCTCGCTCCGTCCACATCTTGAACAGGACCGAGGACGAGCCCGAGCCTTCTCTGCGTTGTTACTGAACGGCAAGCATCGATTACGTCCCGGTTTCTTATTCTGACACGTTATGGCCCGATCCTACCCGAATAGGACAAGCTACGTCATAAAAACGATAGCTAAAGGATCGCATTGGCATCACATCACGCTGTATTCTCCGCCCTCATGCTAATGATCAACGCGTCGCCAAGGTAATTAATTAATGATTTGAACAGGGTTAAACGTGTTAGGCTACATTACAAACTAAACATTTTGAGTTCATTACCCACGAATCTCTTCCAAGATAGGCATAAGAAATTTTCGAAATAATTCAGGGTTTTCGGACATTGGAAAATGACCAATACCGTTCATGACTGTTGCCCTCGAGCCCTTAATTCGCGCCGCAGTTTCTTTGGTTCGCTCCGGCGTACAAGAAGAATCGTACTCGCCAGAAAGCAAATAAACCGGACATTTCTCAGTATCGATCAAAGAGGATCGAGCATCAAAATCGCCATCATGCCAGTAGAAGAAAAGGTCCCCTTTAAAAATTCCGGGACCGCCCTGCATGTAATGCCAAAGGGTCTCCCAACGGCATTCATCCGGACTTTGCGGCGCCACTTGTGCGGATACGAAAGCGGAGGCGATTTCACCACCATGGACGTCTGGACGGTGAAGCCAATCAAGGTCGTAGTAGGGATCCAACTTATCTGACCCCTCGAGCGCAATGACGCATTTGAAGAAATTGGCCTGCTCCAAAGCCAAATGCAGAACAACGCGCCCACCCATTGAACATCCCATAACAACAGGGTCCGCAAGTTCATAAGCATGGCAAAATGCCATCACTGTTTCTTTATAGAGATTGGTCGTCAGTTTGTATTCTTCTTCACGAAATCCCGCAGGGGGGTTTGATTTACCGTGCCATGGCATATCAAAGGCAATAACACGATAATGGTCCGTAATCTCCCTATCACAGAGCAAATGTCGGTATTGGCGAGCATCAGAGCCCGCAGTGTGAAGACAAACGAGCGGAATACCCTCGCCCGCTTCCTCCACATAAATCCGATAAGGCTTCCCTTCTACATCCAACGTAAAGTAGCGGCCTATTATTGGTTCAAATTCTGGCATATCTTATGATTCTCGATCACGCGGCGACGCTATAACATCTTTAAAATATTGTAAGTTTTGCATGAGTGGCAGGAGGTTGCCATCAATCCTAGCCAGGCCCTTTGGTAGCATGCTCCATATATCGTGGTAGTCCCGCTTAGGCAAAGGTCGCCAGTGCTCTTCCCAAGTTGTGCGCGCCGCGCGGATAGTAAATTCTCCCGAAATTGTCTCAAGCTTGCGCGGCGTAATGGCAGCAATGCGCCCCTCGTCGATTGTGACAATATAATCGTCGTTGCCGATCCCAAGCAGGAAACTTAGGCGAACCCACCGTCCTCGCCGCACCAAAGCCGCATCGGCGTTCACTCGTTCTTTTAATTTATCGAGCATAAAAGACCCTCTAGTTGCCTGAATTGAATTATCATCCATTTGCGCAAAGTCGAAACATGAACCATATAGAAATGAAAAATTATGAATTTAACTGCATTTTTACGATTTCTATAGCAAACCCTTAGACTTTTGCGACAGATTCCAGATCTGTATCCCAGGTTAGGAGCCTGAATAATGCAGGAATTTATTTCCGCTGTTGCGGAGGCAATCCAATTGGTGACGACGCTTGATGCTGATTTATTTGAAATCGTCGGCTTATCGATGCAGGTCAGCCTAACTGCGGTCGCCATCGCTTGCTTAATTGGCTTGCCTATTGGCGCGTCGCTTGCCATTACAAATTTTCCAGGGCGCCACTTTCTAATTGTTACCATCAGCGCGCTTATGGGGTTACCACCTGTGGTTGTCGGGCTGATCATATATCTCTTTCTTTCAAATACCGGCCCGTTGGGTTGGCTGGAACTCCTTTATTCCCCGAGTGCGATGATCATTGCACAAACAATTCTTGTCGCCCCCATAGTCGCTGCCCTTTCACGTCAGGTCATCGAAGATTTGAATGCTGAATATGCAGAGCAATTCCGCTCGCTATCGGTTCCTCTAAAAACGGCTATAATTACCTTGCTATGGGACGCTCGTCACAGTCTCGGAACGGTCGCACTGGCTGGCTTTGGCCGAGCCATCGCAGAAGTCGGAGCCGTTATTATTGTTGGAGGCAACATTGACCACTTAACCCGAGTTATGACAACAGCAATCGCCCTCGAGACATCAAAAGGCAATCTCGATCTCGCATTAGCACTCGGAATGATCCTCATTGTCACAGCCCTAGCAGTTAATGCCAGCGTTACTATTTTGCGTGGCGCATCTGCGGATTATAGTAATGGCTGAACATCTGTCTCCACTGCTACCAGCTTACGTGAAAAATCTGACTTTTACTTCTGAAAAGGGACAGACGCTCATAGCGGACCTAAGCATGGATCTAAAACCCAATTCCGTTAGCGTAATCATGGGTCCCAATGGGGCTGGAAAGAGCCTGCTTCTCCGATTATTACATGGACTAATTTCACCAGCATCTGGGACGATTAAATGGGGTGAAAACCCAATGAATGGCGCAATTCGCAAGCGTCAAGCAATGGTATTTCAGCGGCCTGTTATGCTGCGTAGGTCCGTAGCTGCAAATATCGATTTCGCAATAAAACTTCGAGGTGTGGCTTCTCGCGATCAGCGACAAAAGGCCCTTTCTGCGGTCGATCTGGCGGACAGGGCAGACCAACCAGCAAAATCTCTTTCAGGAGGAGAACAACAAAGGCTGGCACTCGCCCGTGCTCTGACGACAGAACCGGCAATTCTCTTCTTGGATGAACCGACTGCTAACCTCGACCCCGCATCAACCGCAGCCATCGAAAAGATCATACAGGCAGCCCACGAAGCCGGCACCAAAATCGTATTAGTCAGTCATGATCTTGGCCAGGCAAGGCGTCTCGCCCATGAAATTATCTTCATGCATCGCGGGCGAATTATTGAACAGACGCCTGCCACGCAATTCTTCAATGCTCCGAAATCTAAACAAGCAAAAGATTTCTTGGCCGGCAGGTTGGTTCTATGAAGAGACTGCTTGTCGCATCGGTATTAGTGCTTATCTGCAATTCAGATACCTTAGCGCAGGTCCGTTCAATTATTCTGCAATCGACGACCTCAACCGCAAACTCTGGCCTTTACCGAGAAATACTGCCCAAATTTGAAAGGGATTCAGGAATTCGGGTGCATGTGGTTGCAGTCGGCACAGGTCAAGCGATTCGAAACGCAGAGAATGGCGATGGCGATGTCTTGCTCGTACACGCGAAAGAAGCTGAACTAAAATTTGTCGCCGATGGCTACGGCGTGCAACGCTTTGACGTTATGTATAACGACTTCGTCATAATTGGCCCGCCGGACGATCCCGCAGCTATAGCCAGCCTACCTTCTGCAGCGGCGGCCCTTACAAAAATCGCCCAGACCCGTGCCATTTTTGCTTCTCGCGGCGACGACTCCGGAACGCACAAGAAAGAACTAACGCTTTGGGGGCTCGCCAATATCAACCCTGCACCTGATAGCGGTAAGTGGTATCGCGAAACTGGCTCCGGCATGGGAGCGACGCTCAACATTGGCATCGAAATGAATGCTTACATTCTATCAGATCGCGCTACGTGGATTAGCTTTGGAAATAAGCGTGATCACAAAGTCTTTATCGAAGGCGATATAGCTCTTCTCAATCAATACGGCATCACGGCTGTCAATCCTGCGAAACATCTCCGAGTAAAAGGCAGCGATGCACAGGCCTTCATCGATTGGATTATTGGCCCACGCGGCCAAGCCGCCATTCGGCAATTCCGGCCGGGCGGCACCCAACTCTTCTTTCCAAATGCAAACCACTAAAATTTTTCTATTCCGCCGCCGCTTTATCAGCTTTGGGACGGCCATCAATCGTTACACCTTCCTCCACCATTTCACTGATTTCAGCAGTGCTGAATCCAACTTCACGAAGGACCTCAATACTATGTTCACCCAAGCATGAAGGAAGTATCCGAATTTCCGAAGGCGTTCTCGAAAATTTGATCGGGGGGTCCGTAAGGCGAATCTTACCTTCGGTCGGATGATCGTAGACCTTGAAGAATTCCACCGCCTTCATGTGCGGATCATCCTGCAACTCACTGAGAGGAGTTGCCCGGCCATGTGGCACATCGGCTTTCTCCAGTGTTAACAGAGCATCTTCGGTCTTCCAGTCCTTAACTACCTCAGCAACAATTTCATAGAGCTCACCAATCTTCTCACTGCGGAGTTTTGGGTCGTTGACACGAGCATCCTCAATCATGTCCTCACGTCCCATATGCGTGAAGAAAGAGCGCCATTGTTTCGTGTTATAAGGTAACGCGCAAATATAACCGTCGGCCGTTGCATAAGGCTTGCGATATTCAACCATCGAACGCTCGTAACCAGCCGGCCCCAGTGGCGGCTCAAACGCCTGACCGGAGTGATGTTCCACCAGATTGAAGCCGACCATCGATTCGAACATCGGCACTTCCACTAATTGACCTTCACCAGTGCGCTCTCTGCTGAATAATGCTGCGATCATGGAATGTGCAGCAATTTGTGAACAAATTTTATCGCAGACCGATGCGTTGACAAATTTCGGTGGCCCTTCCCGTCCACCCTGCATAGCAGCCATTCCCGAGACGCCCTGAATGATGTCATCATAGGCCGGAAACTTCGCATAGGGGCCCGACTGGCCGAAGCCAACTAAAGCGACATATACGATCTTTTTATTGACTACCTTGCAGTCTTCATAGCCGAGACCAAGGCGTTCCATCGCGGCAGGACGTACAGAACAGATGATCGCATCTGCCGACTCTACTAACTTCAAAAAAGCCTTGCGACCCTTCTCCGCCTTAAGGTCCAAGACGACACAGCGCTTGTTCCGATTGGCCATGACAAAGAAATGACCCATTCCCTGATTTACAAAGGGTGTGATGCCCCGCGTAATATCGCCTTCATGAGTTTCGACCTTGATGACCTCGGCGCCATAGTCACCAAGAATTTGTGCAGCGAATGGGCCGAAGCCAACGGACGTCAAATCAAGGATTTTTACACCGTCTAAAGGTCCTGGCATCTGTCTACTCCGTATGGAAAGTAACAAACTCTTTGACTGGCTCACGAACAGTCTCAAGAGAATTTACAACAGCCTCGGTATCTTCATAGCCCAGACTCAATCCACAATGGACTAGTTGTATATCCGGCAGCCCCAAGTGTTTTTCAACAACATCATGGTAAGTCGCCCATGCGGCCTGCGGACATGTATGAAGGCCTTGGCCACGCGCCGCGATGCAAATATTTTGGATGAACATGCCGTAATCTAGCCAACTCATCCATCCCATATCCCGGTCAATTGTAAAAATAATCCCAACCGGAGCGTTGAAAAACATATAATTCTGAGCATGGAAAGCGCGGGTTTTTTCACGTTCACCCTTACCGATTCCGAGAAGGCCATATAGATCCCATCCCACTTTGCGACGCCTTGCGAGATAAGGGTCACGAATATTTTCAAGATAGTGCTGGCGATCGCTTTGATGCGCTTCCGGTTCGTTCCAGAAAGCATCGAGAACGGATTCCGTCAGCGCCTTCAACCCATTGCCGGAAAAAACATGAACGTGCCAGGGCTGCATATTTGTACCGCTCGGAGCCCGGCTAGCAACTTCAAGGATATGGGATATCGTTTCCTGCGGCACCGGGTCTGGCTTGTATGCACGCACAGACCTGCGGCTCGTAATAGCTTCGTCGACGCTCAGCATGCGTCTCTTCTCCGTATTTTTATAATGTTAGGTTGGGGATTCTCTTTATTTAAACTAGTAACCACCACGCTGAAACGCGGTGTCAAAATTGCAGATAGTACGACGACCCGGCTTTGACAGCCCGATTGATCACATTAGCTGTTGTGGAGTTTTGCTATCGCATCTTTTATGGCTAGCTTTTGCCGTTTTAGATCAACAAGTGCCCACATATTCGGCAACGGACGGCTGTTTTCAGCATTAAGTTCCGTCTCGAGTTCAGCATGCTTTTGTTCGAGGGCTGTGATGTGATCCGTAACTGACATATTCAAACTCCCTATTGCTTAGCGCACTGTCGAACTTCGGGAGCCTGCGCGATCTTTCGTCTTTCGCAACTCGGCGACCGACACTTTACAGCGTAAATTCACTGTACCGCGAACTCTCTCCCGTGTCACCCTGAAGTGACAAACTTTACATAACAACTTTGCATTTTAGTTCTCAAGAATGCAGGCCTCGGCTAAACGCTCAATCGCCGCACGAACCCGCAAGGAATCTGGCAAGTTAAGCATTTTAAAATACATCTTCAATAACACTATCACGTCTGCTGAACCTCCAACGCGGCTTGCAGGCGGCGCTTTTCCGGCGAGAACACGCTGTGCTATTCGCTCACTTGCCAGTTCTAGACTTTTGATCTTCTCCCGTAGAGGCCCTGAGTCGCAGAGGGCGACACCAGCAATTCCCCCCTTCATCCGACGGCGGATCTGCCTCAGTGCAACAGTCACATCCGACTGCCAATTAGCGATACTTTCCATCACTGATGTCAATTGCTTCCGATCTAGAGGCGTGCGGCCCGCAGCACCGCACCAGCAGAGAAAAAGGGTCAAATTGACGTCGACACCATCTTCGTCTTGCATTTTATTTAAAATATCGGCTATTCCCGGTCGCTCGTAGAGCGCGAGTGAGAAACACCAAAATTCATCTACCGCATCACGCATCAGGCTTCTCCCAAGGCTATGCCTAATCCACACGCCATTACCAGAATAAGACCATTTAGGTTAACAAAATCTGAGTCGCAAACGAAACGGTACGCATATTGTGCAGGCAGTGGTCTCTCAGCCCATCTCAACGCGACCACCCCAAGCTGGGTATACGCCCAAGCAACAAAATTAAAAAAAACCCGCTCCATCGCTATACTTTCTCTAAACGGCCTTACATGCTAATTCCAGCAAGGTAAATGGATGGTAATTTATCGATACTGTCGACAGTGAATTTTTGAATAACTTGAATAATGGATCGGAACCAAGAAATAAGACACCAAATTGAGATGCTGAAATCCGAACACAGTGATCTCGACCGAGCGATTTCACGAATAGCCGAAGAGCCACCTTTCGATCAGCTGATGATTCAACGACTTAAGAAAAGGAAACTTATTCTGAAGGATCAGATAGCATTCCTCGAGGATCAACTGCTACCCGATATTATTGCCTAAGCGACCAAAGACATCCGCCTTGCCGCGTTCATGCAGGACAATTTCGGCCAAGTATCTGAAAATCATATAGGCAGATACCCGAATCACATTGTCACACTATACGAAATAAATCGAACGATTGTGTTTCTTCGGCAACCATCGTCCCGGGTTAACCAACAAAACTGATTATATGAATTATGCGCAAGCACGCCAGCAGCCGCTGCCTCAATCCAGTCGCGTCCGGATGATCTACTGCCGAAAACCCCGTCGCCGAAGTGGTGAAAATACCTTTGTGATGGAGCCAATTATCTTTGGAACCTTCATGACATCGGCGATCCGGCGATCGAGAAACAGCCAGCTATCCACAAAATCCTCGGAGTTGTCCTGCAACCAATACAAAACTGTCGACCCGTATACACCCGCCAACAAACCGCGTTTTGAATAATAGTTCCAATCGGTAGACGTGTCCCCTGCCGCACGCCAAAGCCTATCGACCGTGCCAAACAACAACCGGGCACCAAGCGTCGCGTTACCAGGCAATGTAAACATTGAAAGCGCCTGACGTACCGCTTCCCGATCCCCTCGGACGATTTCGATTCTAGTACGGATGGCCATAGTAACCCGCTCTCGGACCCGCATCGAGGTTAAGTCCTGATTCCCAAGACAATCTAAAGCCTCTGCATCAGCGTTCTGGCAATGCAACGTCACAAGATCGTGCCCGGTATTTGGAAAAAACGTCTTTGCGGTCTCGACCGCCATACCGACGTCTTTCGCGCCAGCTTTCAGCGCCCGTTCAGACCACCCGTCGAATGTCACATGACGAACGCATGCGCGCATTAATTCCAACCTATGATCTTCAACATTCACGATGTTGCCGCCTCATCCAAATTTACATCACCGTGATACCGGAGTTGATCACTAAACATTAATAATGAAAGATCATTCATCCGCTGCGGGTAGAGAACGCCATCCAGATGGTCGCATTCGTGCTGCACAACTCTTGCGTGAAAACCTTCTGCAACCCGGTTGATTGTTTCGCCGTCCAGCGTTAACGCCCGATAGCGCACTTTAGTAAAACGCGGAACAGCACCCATCATACCGGGAACCGACAAACAACCCTCCCAATCGACTTCGTTTTCTTCCGTCAACGGTTCCACAATTGGATTGACCAGCACACTAAGTGGCACTGGTTCCGGATTCTTCTCATCACGTTCCGCCGGGACATGAAAGACAACAACACGAAGGGGTACATGCACTTGCGGCGCCGCCAAACCTGCCCCGTCCGCGTCTTGCATCGTATCGACCATGTCCTGGACCAGGCGTCGAATTTTGTCTGCCGTTGGGTCTAACACTTCCTCAGCAGACTGCCGAAGTATTGGATGACCCATTTTAGCAATTTTTAAAATAGCCATGAACACAACATAATCTAAGTGACATTGTTGTTAAAGTGGCCCAAACACCCCTTCACAAGGGAATTTCCCTATGATATAAGCCGCAAACTTTAAGTAATCTAATTAGTTGTTGATAGACAGGAGAAGTACCATCGTTCACGTTACAGTCCGCGACAACAATGTCGACCAGGCCCTGAAGGCGCTGAAAAAGAAAATGCAGCGCGAGGGCGTATTTCGTGAGATGAAGTTGCGCCGCTCCTACGAAAAACCGTCAGAACGTAAAGCAAGAGAGAAAGCCGAGGCAGTCCGGCGCCATCGCAAGCTTGTTCGCAAGAGGTTAGAGCGCGAAGGTTTCTAAATACCACTCGTACAGCGCTGATTGAAGATGCCCGCGGCCCAGCCAAGCGGGTGTTTTTCGTTCTACTCAAGCGCCTTTACAATATCTTCGCACATCGCTTTCGCGTCAGCGAAAAGCATCATCGTGTCATCCTGGTAGAATAGGGGGTTATCTATACCTGCATAACCCGAACCAAGAGAACGTTTAACAAATAACACGGTTCTAGCCTCTTCAACATTCAAAACTGGCATTCCATAAATTGCACTTTGTGGGTCGGTCTTAGCGGCAGGGTTAGTCACATCATTGGCCCCGATTACAAAAGACACATCTGTCGAAGCGAAATCGCGGTTTATTTCGTCCAGCTCCTCGACCTCGTCATAAGATACGTTAGCCTCAGCCAAGAGGACATTCATGTGACCTGGCATACGACCGGCAACTGGGTGAATGGCGTAGCGGACGCGAATGCCCTCATTTTTCAATAGGCCAGCCATTTCCCGCAACGCATGCTGTGCCTGTGCGACCGCCATTCCGTAGCCGGGCACAATAATCACGCTACCAGCGTTCTTTAAGATGAAAGCCGCGTCTTCCGCGCTGCCCGAGCGGACTGTCTGATCACCTCTATCCTCATTTGGCTTTGCAGCCTCCCCGCCGAAGCCGCCCAAAATCACGTTGAAGAAGGACCGGTTCATCCCCTTGCACATAATGTAGCTGAGGATGGCGCCCGACGAACCGACAAGGGCACCCGTCACGATCAAGGCGATATTCGACAAGGTGAAACCAATACCGCATGCCGCCCAACCCGAATAGCTGTTTAGCATTGAAATTACGACAGGCATATCGGCGCCGCCAATTGGTATGATTATCAAAATACCAATGACAAAGGCAAGAATTGCGATGGACCAAAATAGCAGGCCCGTCTGAGCATCGCAGAACCAGGCAACCAAAGCGACCATCAAAAGGCCCAATAATGCATTCAGCGCATGCTGGCCCGGAAAGACTATCGGCGCCCCACTCATGACCCCCTGCAGTTTTGCAAAGGCAATGATTGAACCGGTAAAAGTGATAGCACCAATGGCAGTGCCGATACTCATTTCGATCAAACTTGCTACACCGATTTTTCCTGGCGTACCGATGCCGTAGGCAGCCGGCTCAAAAAACGCCGCTGCGGCAACGCACACTGCCGCTAACCCGACCAAACTGTGAAATGCCGCCACCAGTTCCGGCAACGCGGTCATCTCGATTTTCCAAGCAATGACCGTTCCTATAGCGCCGCCGATCAATATACCCAGAAAAATCATCCAATAGCTGACGACCCCTGGTGTAACCAAGGTCGTAACAACAGCAATCAGCATGCCAACGATACCGAAGATATTGCCTAACCGCGCCGTCTCTGGCGATGAAAGACCGCGTAACGCCATAATGAATAAAACGCTCGAAATTAGATAAGCAAAGGCTGCAATGTCTTCCGTCATGACAGCACTCCTAATTCTTTTTCCGATACATGCGAAGCATTCGCTGCGTAACGATGAAACCGCCAAAAATATTTATCGACGCAAGGACAACAGCGATAAATCCCATAACCTTGGCAATGCTGAAATCAGCTGGTCCGACAGCTATCAACGCACCGACGATAATGACCGACGAAATCGCGTTAGTTACGCTCATAAGTGGTGAATGTAATGCCGGAGTAACATTCCACACCACGTAATAACCTACGAAGATCGCGAGGATGAATATCGTAAACATATAAATGAATTCGTTCTCTCCACCCGCATTTTGATTTATGAGGATTTGCGTTGTCTGGCTCAACACGCTTTCGGCCTGTTGTGCAACCTCACGCGCCGAATTAGCCAACGCCTCTGCGCTTTCGACCAGCTTTTCGGATTCCATTCGTCCAATTTCCTCAGTTTAGTCGGCTATCGCACTCGCCTTTTCTGACGATTCCACCGACACTTCATTTGAAAGGCCGGTGATAGGGGGCTCTGCTGATTTCTTCAACAGGGGGTGCACAATTTCGCCACCCCGGGTAATTAATGTGCCAGATACAGTCTCGTCGTCCATGTCGATATTGAACGCACCATTTTTCTGATCGATGAGCGGCGTCAGAAAATTTAGCAAATTTTTTGCAAATAAACGACTCGCATCAGTTGCAAGACGGCCTGCTGTGTTCGCATGCCCAACGATCTTTACACCATTTTTCTGGACAACTTTATCGACCTGAGAGAGTGCGCAATTGCCCCCAGATTCGACGGCCAGATCGACAATGACAGAGCCGGGTGCCATAGATGCTACCATCTTTGCGTCAACCAATTTTGGCGCCTGTCGGCCAGGGATCAATGCAGTGCAGATCACAATATCCTGTTTTCTGATCGATTCCGCTATTAGGGCTGATTGTTTGGCTTGGTAAGCCTCGCTCATTTCCTTGGCATAGCCACCCGAGGTCTGTGCCTGCGCGAATTCTTCGTCTTCCACGGCCAAGAACGTAGCCCCCAAAGATTCGACCTGCTCTTTTGTTGCCGCGCGAACATCGGTGGCTGAGACAATAGCGCCTAACCGACGCGCTGTCGCAATCGCCTGCAATCCAGCCACACCCGCACCCATAACCAAAACTCGAGCCGGCGGAACGGTCCCAGCTGCCGTCATCATCAAGGGAAATGCTCGACCAAACTCGGAGGCCGCGTCCAAAACTGCCTTATAGCCAGCAAGGTTTGACTGAGATGTCAGTACATCCATTGACTGCGCACGGCTTATTCGTGGCATCAACTCCATAGCAAAACCTGTTATACCTGCTTCTCCCATGGCCGCCACGAAGTCGTTGTCCGTTAGAGCATTCATTTGGCAAACTAAGGACTGCCCCGATGAGAGGATTGAGAGTTCATCTTGCTTCTCGCCAGAAATCATCGGGCGCTGCACTTTCAAAATGATCTCAGCACCTTCAACAGCATCTGCAGCACTGGCTGCAATCGTCGCCCCAGCCTCTTTGAAGACGGCATCCGGCATACTCGATCCCTTGCCTGCATCTTTCTCGACACAAACTTCGGCGCCTAATTCTAAAAACTTCTTGATTGTCTCAGCTGAAGCAGCGACACGCGTTTCGTGAGGACGCCGTTCCTTCAGGATGGCGATTTTCATCTAAATTGACCCTCGTCGTGCCTGATGGATTAAATTCCGCCGCGTAAATTGCCAGTTGCGCCGGAGATTGACAAGCACACCGGAGATAAATTTCGTAATAGTTTTCGTCGCGTCTAATCAACCCTTCGGCCAGAGAATACGCGCAAGACTAGCATTCCATCATTTAGGATTTCATTTCAACTTCGACAAATATAAATTCGTAATCATTTGCGTTTATAACATCGTGCTCAACTCCCGCTGTCCGACTATAGGAAACACCGGCTGTTAATTCAGCGTAGTGTTCGCCATCGACATCCTTCAGTAGAAGCTTTCCGGTCGTCATTGGTACGACGACATAATCGTATTCATGACGGTGCCAACCAGTTGCTGCACACGGCGCAAATCGCCATTCTGTTACCCTCACACGATCATTATCAACCTGCACAGTGGGTAAAGCAGCAAGGCTCCTGTCGTTCATTTTTTAATTACTCCTGCTCTACGACATCGAATGCGCAATAAATAAAGTCCTTATCTCCATTTCTCGGAACAACGCGATGATAAAGATAGGACGGGAACAAAACCATTTCGCCAACCTTGGGGGCAACCATCCGCGACGCCAGAACGGATTTACAGTTCCAATCCGGCGGAGGCGCGCCAAATGACAAACACCCTTTAGGTGCGCCGGCCACATAAATACCACTCAGCCATCCAGCCGAGCGACTACAAGCCATTTGGTTTACCAGAGCGCTAAGCTGGCCGACCCGACCTACTAAACGCCAGCGTTTTGGCAAATTTGCAACCAATGGATGGCTTGGATCATCCGGCAAACAGACGATGTATTGTTTCACAGCTCGCTCGATCCACTGAATTAACACGGAGGCGGCGGGTCCTGGTCGAAAAAAAAACAGATCCGTGTCTTGCAGTTCGTCAATTTGACGCGCCTTTGTGAGAGAAACGTCCGACAAAAATGGTTCCGCCTCTTTGATGAGCGCTGCATCAAAAGTGTCTATGTCACCAAATGTCGCCGGCGGTATACTTCTGAACGTCTGCACCAACGTCTCTACTCCTAACAACCGCTGCGCCTGCTCCTCATGGCCAATTTCATTTAAGATAAGGGCGTGCGCGGCAACAAGCGGACCATAATATGGATGCGAAGTCATATAAACGTCACACGTTGCCAAGGCACCTTTCGTATCGCCTGAATTTAATAATGCCCTAGCCAGGTCGACATAAAGGCCCGGTTCATCAGAAGCAAGGGCAATTGCCTTGCGGAAGCACTCAACAGCCTCCTCCGTTTCTTCAGCCAACAGCAATGCATTACCAAGCGAACGATGCAATTCTGACCACCCTGGCTCAAGTTCGGATGCCATTCGATATTCAGAAATTGCAATGTCCAAATCACCCAAGAATTCGCGCACCATTGCAAGGTTGTAGTGCAGCGTCGCAGCGTCCGGCGCCAATTGAATAGATTTTTCATAAACGATGGCGCATTCTTCGAACCGGCCCAAGATCTGAAGCACCGCTCCCAAATTAACATGTGGATCAATAAAATTTGGTGCGAGACTAATTGCTTCGAAATATGAACCTGCCGCCCGTTCGAAATCTCCCGTGGTCGCGAGCAAATTCCCCATCTCGGCATGGTAAGGGGCCGCCGATGGTTTTTTTTCCACAGCTTGGCCGATCATTTCCATAGCCTCGTCTGAACGACCCAATGCAAGGCAGGTCCGACCTAAGAGATAATAAGCTTGATGACAATCAGGGTCAGAGCCAATCAATTCACCGCAAAGGTCAGCAACGGCGTCGAATTTGCCAGCGATGAATTGTTCTTCAGCTTGCGCCAACAGACCTTTGGACATCCTGCCTCCTACTGGCAAAAACTATCAGGACCTAATAAAGGTGTCACTGCGGAAGAATTGAAGGATTGCTGAAAACATGCGAAAGTAACTGATGAATAAGCTTACTCGAAAAATATGTACACCCGAAGGGTATCTCGCGCTCACCATAATTTTGGTTACCGGGCTTGGCGTATTTTCCGAAAATGCACGTGCGGCCGGTTTGGGTTTATTCCAATATGTCGCAGACTCCTATCTTGTAATGTTCGTCGACAGCTTAAGCATGAGTTTTATCTGCTTCTAACTTATAGAAAGACATTATATGCGGGCAAAATATTGCGTGCGAAATTACAATTTGACGACGAGAAATTGGCAAAATCAACTTTTCCAAGCAACCTCAGACCTGTTATTCCCATCTTCTTTGGGCAAGGAACTTATAACTTAAATCCAATAGGGTTCGTCGGTACGATCTTAACCATTTAATTTTCCCATATAAGCTTCGCGCAAGTATACGTGTTAGGTAAAGCCGCTTCCTTTAGCCTGGCATTTCCTTCCAAAAATTCAGTGAAGTTGACGTCATTGACTAACTGATGACAACGTGTCGTGCAGACCATTCTCTGCAAGCGCGCAAGCCTGCCGATCTGCGAGCGATTTTTCGTCGAAATTCTCAATTAACCCATGAAACATCTGGTGCCAATTGATTTCCGCTTTTAAATGCATGAAAACAGAACCAAGCCCAATGGCCGCCCGGTCCATAAAAACAAATTCCCGAGGCGGCTGAATTCCACCGAGTTTACGGAGTTCTGAATGGACCTTACTAGCAATACTAGCGCCATAAAGACCACTGTCGCTTTCTTGGATTTTCTGCACCTTGTCGCAGAGAAGCGGCGCATATACGAACTCAGCCCAGATATTCATAGTATCAATAAGTTCGTCAGTAATTTCCAAAAACCCCCAAGTCTCATATGCATAGGCGGCGCGGTCACGGTCATCGTCGCGGAGCGCGTAGTATAAATCAATTACACCCCGTACAAAGGAAGCATCAAACTTTCGGATGCAGCCGAAATCCATCAAATTGATCGACTGGTCAGCACGCACGCTGTAATTACCAAAATGGGGATCACCGTGGATGACACCATAGTAGTAGAAGGGCATATACCAAGCTTTGAACATGTTGCGGGCAACACCGTTGCGGACTTCGAGGGGCGCCGCTGCAAAGTTCATCAGTGGCTCGCCACCAAGCCAAGTCATGGTCAGCAAACGACTCGTTGAAAGCTCCGGGATGCGTTTAGGCACATGAACACTAACCTCGTCTGCTAGCATGCACCTATAAAGGTCCATGTGGCGCCCTTCCAAGTCGTAGTCCAACTCCTCACGAAGGCGCTCAGATATCTCCGCATGAATATTACGCGTATCAATAGCTTTGTCTGCCCGCGCATAAATTTTAAAAACCAGATCAAGCTGATTGAGATCAGCCTCAACGGCAGCCAACATGTCGGGATATTGCAGTTTACAAGCGTAGGGCATGCCATCCAGCCCTGTCGCGCGGTGTACCTGTCCCAGCGAAGCGGCATGCGCCGCCTCGCGATCAAAACTGTCGAACTGCTCTCGCCAATTATGGCCAAGTTCCGCCGTCATGCGGCGGCGGACGAATGGCCAACCCATTGAAGGCGCATCCGATTGCAGCTGTTTAAGTTCTTTAACATACTCGTCCGGCAGGGCATCTGGAATCGTGGCAAGCAGTTGCGCCACCTTCATTAATGGCCCTTTCAGGGCACCGAGCGCAGCCGTCAGTTCACCTGCATGTTTTCCCTTGTCTAGATTGAGGCCCAGATACCGGGAGCCAACAAATTTTGCGGCGAGACCACCAACCGTGCCGCCAACACGCGCATATCGCTTGGCCCGGCGACCGATCGTGTTATCGTTGGGATCAGACATGTCGCAATGGATATCCGCTAGTCTACCAGCGTCCTGGCGTGTAGGGGTTCATATCTATTCCAGGATCGCGGCCCGCAACTAGGTCAGCGATAACCTTGCCCATTATTGGTCCCAGGGTCATACCTATATGCGACCCCCCTGTGGCAAAGTACATTCCCTCCACACCGGGCATTTCTCCCAAAACCGGGCGCGTATCCGGCGTCGACGGCCGAAAACCCATCCAGATCGACAACTCGCGTTCTTCGAGTTGCGGCATAACCTTTTTAGCAAAGGGAATCATATTACGAATACGGCGATAATCGGGCGGCAATTCTAATCCGCCAAACTCAATGCCGCTGGTCACGCGGAGGCCGTTTGCCATCGGTACAATGAAAACAGAGTGGTCGCCGAGGAGAACCGGCCGGCGGAGTGTGGGCTCAGGCTGCGGCAACATCACATGGTAACCGCGCTCCGTATCCAAGAGCATCCGACAGTCAATCATGCGAGCAATTTCCCGTGACCAAGCACCTGCCGCAACAATGACCCGTTCGGCTACATGAGAACCCTTATCGGTGTTAACGGACCAAACTGTCCCTTCTCTCTTAAGGCCAATGACTTGTTCCTGGAAGAACGCACCACCCTTAGCTTCGAAATGCGCAGAAAACTTTTTAATAAGCTGCCCCGGATCTTTGATCGTCGCATGATTTTCAATGTAAACGGCATGCTTGAACTTTTGTGCAAGGGCCGGCTCCATCTGACGGATTTCCTCGACCGGCAAAAATTCAATTTTGTGCCCGCATTCCTGCATTAATGCATGATCACGCTCCATGCCCTTAAGTCCTTGATCCGTTTCAAAAACCTGCAGGATGCCATTGCGAACAATCATGTGTTCGGTTTGCACCTCAGCGATCAACTCGTTGTAGGCAGGCATTGCATGTTCGAGAAGTGCAGTCTTTGCCTTTGCGTTCGCAAGTATTTTATCTGGAGAACTGTTACGGAGCAGGTCAATCAACCACGGTGTCAACTTTGGTAAGTAAGACCAGCGGATATTGAAAGGCCCCGCAGGATCGAGCAACATCTTTGGTACTCGTTTCATGGTATCTGGACGCGCTGTCGGGACACAAGACGTCAGTGCGATGGTACCTGCATTGCCAAAGGAGGCACCTTCGCCGATACCACGGGGGTCAAGAATTTTTACGATATGCCCGTCCTGCTGCAAGAATAAGGCCGATGCAACGCCGGCAATACCGGCCCCAATAACCACAATAGACTTTGGTGTGTCGCTCATCTCGAATTTGCCTCGCTTACCAACGATCCGGTCGATATGGATCTAGATCGATTCCAGGATCACGGCCGGAAACCAAATCAGCTATTATCTTACCGAAGGTCGGGCCAAGGGACATACCAATATGCGCTCCGCCAGTCGCGAAATACAATCCGTCCATCCCGGACAGTTTGCCCAGAATCGGCACAGTATCGGGGGTCGACGGTCGCCGGCCCATCCAGATTGATTCTTCTTTCACCTTCAGGCCTTTCACAAGTCCTTCGGCAGCACCAACGGCGCGGCGAATACGTCGATAGTCCGGCGGAGCATCAATTCCGGCCAGCTCAACGCCAGTCGAAATCCGATACCCCGTTTCCATCGGCGACAGCATAAAGCCTTCTTCTCCGAAATGAACAGACCGATTCAATCCGCGCACTGGTGCTGGGACCATCACGTGATAACCGCGCTCGGACTCCAACAATAGTCGAATACGAAGTTTCTTCGCCAATCGCCGCGACCATGAGCCCGCTGCAACAACCACCGCATCAAAGGAACTATTTGAGCCGTTGCTGCGAATGCGCCAGTTTCCTCCAGACGTCTGCTCTATATCCGCAACCGCTTCTGGAATGATGCTACCACCTTTCGCAATAAAATGATCCGCAAAGACTTCGGTCAGCCGGCCCGGGTTTCGAATATTGCGGCTGTCGGTCGAATAGATCGCATGCGGAAAGACCGGCTCCAAAGCTGGTTCCATCTGGCGGATTTCATCCGCATTCAGCAACTCATATGAACGCTTTGTATAGTCCATCAATTCAAGCTCTCGAGCTTTCATTACTTCGAATGCCTGTTCGGTTCGAAAGACGCGGAGCATACCTCCTGCATAGACCAGGTCTTCAGCTTTCGTCGCTTCAATCAATGGGCGGAAATCATCCCATGCTCGGTTTAACAAGAGTGATTTTACATAGGCGTTCCGCCGAATGCGTTTCGGCGCGCTGTTTCGCAGTAATGAAAACAACCATGGCGATAGCTGCGGCAGATAGCTCCAGCGCAGGCTGAGCGGACCAGCTGGATCCATCAACATCTTTGGCACTTTCATCAAAATGCCTGGCGTTGCAGTTGGCAACGTTGCGTAGGTTGCAATCAAGCCAGCATTTCCGAAGGATGTCATTGAGCCCGGACGCTTTGGATCAAAAATTGAGACCCTATGCCCATCTAATTGTAAGTAAAGTGCTGTCGAAACACCGGCGATACCGGCACCAATTACGGCAACGGTCTTCGTTGGGCCCATTTCTGCCTCAGACATTGCCTCGGCTACCAAGTCGCTTCAAGTTCGTCGATCAAATGCTCGACCATGACAAGACCTTTCTCCCAGAACGCTGGGTCGGTCGCGTCGAGACCGAAAGGAGCGAGTAATTCCTGGTGACGCAATGTGCCCCCAGCGCTCAGCATATCTAAGTATTTTTCAGCAAAACTAGCGTCGGCATCCTGGTATACGGAGTACAAAGCGTTCACCAAACAATCCCCAAACGCATATGCATAAACATAAAAAGGCGAATGAATAAAGTGCGGGATATAGGCCCAGAAATGCCGATATTCCTCACCGTAGCGAAAAACAGGTCCGAGACTATCTTCTTGAACGTTCATCCAAATTTCGCCGATATGCTCAGCGGTCAGTTCACCCTCTAGCCGAGCATCATGGAGGTCGCGTTCGAAGATACAAAAGGCTGTTTGGCGAACTACCGTGTTTATAATGTCCTCAATTTTTCCCGCCAACATGGTACGGCGTGCCACTCTGTCATCGGTCGAACGTAACATGGCCTGAAAGGTTAGCATCTCGCCAAAAACACTGGCCGTCTCAGCCAAAGTGAGTGGAGTGTCTGCCATCAACTGGCCCTGGCCTGCTGAAAGGACCTGATGAACACCGTGGCCTAATTCATGGGCCAAGGTCATGACATCCCTTGTTTTCCCTTGGTAGTTCAACAAAAGATATGGATGGGCCGACGGTACGGTCGGGTGCGCGAAGGCACCCGATGCCTTTCCAGGCCGAACGGCAGCATCGATCCAGGGTTTTTCAAAGAATTCGGCGCCAACTCCCGCCAACTCACTAGAAAAATCACTGTAAGCGCTTAAGACAGTTTCACGTGCCGTTGCCCATGGAATTATACGTTCATCCTTATCCGGTGGTGGTGCATTTCGGTCCCAATAATCGAGCCTATCCAGTCCAAACCACCTCGCCTTAATACCGTAATATCGGTGCGAAATGCGCGGATAAGCGTCTTGTACTGATTTGAGGAGCGCATTGACAACATCATCCTCAACAAAATTTGCAAGGTTCCGGCTAGAAATGGGGCGCTCGAACCCCCGCCAACGGTCTTCAATCTGTTTATCCTTTGCTAGCGTATTGGTTATGAGCGTAAAGGTTCGAATATTGTCTTCAAGTACTTTGCCGAGCGACTGGGCAGCTAATTTTCGCTCCTCGCCATCAGAACCGCTCATCCGATCGAGGATTTCGGTCTCGGTCAGGTCACGTCCCTGAAAAGGGAAGCGTAATTCTGCGATTGTCTCATCAAATAGCCGGACCCAAGCTGTTCGACCCGCAACGGATTTCTCATGCAACAGTCTCTCAACTTCCTCCGAAAGCTGAAAAGGCCGATAGGCACGCATGTCACGCAACCAAGGTAGGTAGCGGGCCAACTCAGGGGTTTTCAATTTTATTTCGAGATCCGCTTCTTCGATACGTCGAAGATCCAACTCGAAGAATAGTATTACAGTTGCTATAGCGTTAACTTGTTCCTTTATCGACTGGAAGAACCGCCCAGAATCAGGACCAGTAATATCACCGGCGTATAGCAGGTGGGCATAGCTCATTGCACGGCCAAGACGTTCCTGCTGTCGCTCATACTCGTTAATAGCACCTGCCAACACGGCACCATCTAAATCTAGTACTTTATACCTAAACTCATTAGCAAACGCCTCAGCGTCCGCTTTCGCTTCGACTAAATCGGCCTTAAGTTCCAGAGAATCCTTTCCCGGATAAAGATCACTCAAATCCCAAGTGGGAAGCGTTCCAAGTAGTGCCGTGTTGGTCATACCACCTCTCTTTGTACCCTGCGATATAAGCCCGCAACGGTCTCATCACAAGGAAACATCCAACCGATCGTCCAACTGAGATACCACCTCTGTTTTCCTCGGCGCGAGACCGAGATATAAAAGGTCCTAAATTGATCCGAGCAAATATCGGGATATGGGGCCTAAAGATGGACTATCAATCAATCACAAACTTGGTCGAAATGTATTTCGACCGTGTAGAACA
This sequence comes from Rickettsiales bacterium, assembly GCA_002724555.1. GTDB lineage: Bacteria > Pseudomonadota > Alphaproteobacteria > UBA8366 > UBA8366 > UBA6544. Next base: position 92,851 of record PBOZ01000059.1, on the reverse strand, counting down.
CTACGGTAACGCCCCACTTTTGTGGGCCAAAACGAACGGAGAGTGGCATAATACAAGTTGGCGTGAATCAGCCAATATTGTCAGTAACCTTAGCCGAGCACTAGTGGATTTGGGAATCGAGACCGGCGACCGAGTACTCCTCGTGGCTGAGAATCGTCCTGAATGGCTTATGTCGGACGTCGCAATCATGGCAACCGGCGGCATTACTGTTCCCGCCTATATCACCAATACGGTTGACGATCATTTACATATTCTATCGGATAGCGAGGCCAAAGGTGTCATTGTCTCCAGCAAAGCTTTGGGAGAGCGAATTTGCGCCGCTGCAGCGCAGTGCCCCAACGTCACTTTTGTGATTTCAATCGAAGACCTTGGCAAAAAAACCTTTCCGTTTGAAACGATAACCTGGAATGAGGCGCTTCACCGCGGTTCAAACGCGGCGGATGCAAAGCTTCCAGTACCTTCGGAGATCGCACGTGATGCGACAAGTTGTTTAATCTATACCTCCGGCACCTCAGGAAAACCGAAGGGTGTTATGCTTAGCCACGGCGCTATTATTTGTAATTGCATGGGCGCCCACGACTTCCTGCTGCAATTACCAGAATTTGACGAAGGAAATGAGATTTTTCTGTCATTCTTGCCCCTTTCGCATTCCTACGAGCATACAGCTGGTCAGTTCTTACCGATTTCAATAGGTGCGCAAATCTATTATGCAGAAGGTATCGACAAACTCACCGGTAATATCGCGGAAGTTCGTCCAACGTTGCTGACGGCAGTTCCACGCCTATACGAAGCAATGCATGGCCGCATAGTGCGCGGCGTAGAACAAGCGGGCGGTCTAAAGCAGACATTGTTCACGAAAGCGATAGATTTAGGCCGACGTCGCTACGAGGACCCCGCTTCGCTCGGACCTCTAAATAAAATTCTTGATAGGCTCTTGGATAAGTTCGTACGGAGCAAGGTGCAAGAGCGCTTTGGTGGACGGTTGAAGGCCTTCGTCTCCGGTGGTGCCCCCCTCAATTACGATATCGGCGTCTTCTTCAATAGCCTAGGTCTAACGATCCTTCAGGGGTATGGCATGACCGAATCTGCGCCGGTTATTAGCTGTAATCCACCCAATCCGAATAAAATGCACACGGTCGGGCCACCGATGAAAGACGTAGAAGTCCAAATAGCGAGCGATGGCGAAATTCTCGTTCGCGGCGAACTCGTTATGCAGGGTTACTGGAATAATGAAGAAGCGACTGCTGAAACGATCAAGGACGGCTGGCTTCATACAGGCGATATCGGTGAAATCGATGAGGATGGTTATATCTGTATCACTGATCGCAAAAAAGACATCATTGTTAATTCGGGTGGCGACAACATCGCACCGCAGCGCGTAGAAGGCATGTTGACTATCGAACCTGAGATTGCACAGGCCATGGTCTATGGCGACAAACAGCCACATTTAGTCGCCCTTATTGTCCCGGATGCAGATTTCACCGTTGATTGGATTAATGCTAATGGGTCCGAGAAATGCGAGCTTTTAGACCTAATAGAGAACGAGAATTTCGTGGCGAGTATCCGTAAGGCTTTAGACCGCGTAAATTCGCGCCTCAATTCGATCGAACGTGTCCGCCGGTTCAAGCTGATATCAGAACCATTTAGTATCGATAATGAGATGCTAACCCCCAGCATGAAAATCAGCCGCCACGTAATAAAAAAATGTTATGGCGACGACCTGGAGGCGCTTTATGGAACTTAGACCATCATGCATGGGTTTCAGCGCCAGGTTCGTAAGTTGGACTATACCACAATTACGCAAATTGCTGACTAGCTCATAATAAAGCAAGCATGATCGCGAAAAAATTAGATCGCCGAAGTTTCATTCGGCTTGGCGTTGCTGGTATCACCACTGCATGCCTTACAGGTATCGTCGGGCCATTAGAACCTATCTTGAAAAGAGTTATTCCCAAAACCGGTGAGATGCTACCCATGGTTGGCCTAGGAGCACAGCGCGCATTTGATATATATCGCGACGAACCATCATATTGGATGACCTATCGCGAGGTATTGCGCATGCTGTTTGAGGCTGGAGCGAATGTCATTGACACATCCCCGATGTATGGCAAAGCAGAAAATGTTGTCGGTGAATTACTGAATGAATCAAAGGCTCGCGAAACTACTTTTTTGGCAACCAAAGTCTGGACGGAGGGAAAGGACCGCGGCATCGCACAAATGGAAGAGTCACTTCAGCGACTTCGAACCAATCGCATAGACTTGATGCAGGTCCATAACCTTGTGGATTGGCAGACACAACTCGAGACACTTCAGCTTTGGAAGGCTGCAGGAATCTTTCGGTATATCGGTGTAACGCACTATACCAGCGGCGCTATCGATCGCCTAGTCCATGTGATGGAAAGTGAAGAAGTTGATTTTGTTCAAATGGCTTATTCGATTGGCGAAAGGGCAGTTGAGGACAAACTCCTACCGGTAGCCGCAGAACGCGGTATCGCTGTCATCGTTAATCGGCCTTTTGAAGGCGGCCAACTCTTTAACTCTGTTCGCGGCGAGGACGTTCCCGAATGGGCTATTGAAACCGGTTGCAAAACTTGGGGGCAGTTCTTTCTGAAATTCGTATTGTCTCATCCAACAGTGACCTGCGCCATTCCTGCAACTTCCGACCCCGGCCATTTGATCGAAAACCTATGGTCCGCGCGCGGTAATCTTCCAGATGAGGCAACCCGACAGAAAATGGTCCAATATTGGGAAGATGTATAGAGACGAAAAAGAAATTCGCTCTAATCTTAAAGCGAAGACAGAATTTTAGGAGGGCCATTTTCGATGACGACGATTAATTACGATCCTCATGTTTTCAAAGCACTGACTTTTCACGATGTGACGCCCTTTTTCAGCGAAGGGACAGACTCTCCTCGGGCATACCTAGAGAGATGTCTTGAAACTATTGCCGAAAAAGATCCATCAATTATGGCACTACCGGCAATAAACGAGACGAGCGCCCGTGACGCAGCAGACGCCAGCACCGAACGTTGGCGGGCTGGACGACCCCTCTCTTCTATCGACGGTATGCCCACAGGAATTAAAGACCTTCTCGAAACAAAAGACATGCCTACACAGATGGGCTGCGACGCGTACACTGGTAATTTCCCGAAACGAGACAACGCCGCAGTTTGGGCTCTACGGGAAGCAGGAGCGATTATCCTCTGCAAGACGGTCACGGCGGAGCTCGGAGGCTCACATCCAGGACCGACCCGCAACCCGTTCGACCTTAAACGCACACCCGGCGGATCGTCGTCAGGATCCGCTGCAGCTGTAGCTGCGCACATGCTTCCTACCGCAATTGGTACGCAAGTGGGCGGTTCGATTATTCGCCCAGCCGCTTATTGTGGCAATATCGCTCTTAAACCTAGCCAGGGGGGCATCAACCGGGGCGAACGCCAGGCTACCAGCATGAGTACACATGGCGTTCATGCAGGAAGCATTGAAGACATGTGGCAAGTCGCAATCGAAATTGCCATGAGGGCCGGCGGCGACCCCGGATACCCCGGCATACTCGGGCCTTTATTGCCGCCCAACGCCACCCGTCCAAATCGACTGGCGGTCATGGAGGGTGACGGCTGGAAAGTCGTGGACGATGCCAGTAAATTTGCGTTCGAAACCCTTTTGCGACAGCTATCGGACGCAGGCGTAGAGATTGTGCGTCGGCAAGACGAACAAGCCCTTGAAAACCTGGAGAACGCGGTCGAGGACGCGGGACGAATTTGTAATTCGATAACTGGTTGGGAGAACCGTTGGGCTCAGCGCAACCTTGTCAACGAATCGCCAAACGGTGTCAGCGAACGAGCGAAAGCCAGATTGGAAATAGCTGAATCAATGAGCCCTGCAGACTACCGTTCCGCCCTTTCTGCACGCACAGCCGCCCAGGTACGTCATAACGCTATTGCGTCTTGTGCTGACGCCATTATTAGCCTCTCTTGTCCTGGACCAGCCCCCCTATTCCCTGATGATGTGCCTGGACAACCACTGGCACCTCGACCGACCGGCGACGCAATCTGCAATTATCCAAGTTCTATGCTATTTGCACCCGCCGTGACGATGCCACTAATTGGAGTTGGCGGTTTGCCAGTTGGCGCCCAAATTGTTGGCCAACAAGGCGAAGATGCAAGGATAACAGCCATCGCGCGCTGGATTTTGGACTCAATAGACCCCGTCGCCGTCTGATGCTATTTCGCACAACTTATCTTACGGCCAATTCCCTATAGCGCCTGACGCACTCGTGGGAATACCTCTTCTGCTAACAACTGCATCGTTTCCATGGAGCGCGCCACTTCGAGGCCGGGCCAATGCATACTCATCACAATATGGTTAATTCCAAGCCGTCTGTTGAACTTGATTATCTGCTCGGCGACATCATCCGGCGAGCCTACGAAAAAACGATCCTTTAAAAGCTCCTCAAAAGGTTGTCCAAGCTCGTCCCGCTCCCCTGCGGAGACACGTGCTTGCCCTAATCCCCAAGAATGGTAAGCCCTGTATTTCGTCATAATTGGTTCTTTTACAAGTCGATAGGCTTCTTCCCGCGTCGGCGCGACAAAAACTTCCCGGCGAAGCGGGAATTCGTCAGGAAATGGACGATCCACCTCATCGAGCGCACGTTTGTAAGTCTCTAATTGCTCTGCAATCAAATCGAGCCGGTCATTCGGACCTATGTACCAACAGGACCCCATCCGAGCGGCGCGCTTAATGGCAACATCTGCAGCCGCACCAATCCAAATTGGCGGATGTGGATCTTGTACCGGCCTCGCTGAGCAAGAAGCGCCGTCCAGCTCGAAATGGGAACCTTTCATTGAAACTTTCTCTTGGGTCCACAATTTTTTTATGGCTGACAAATTCTCCTCAAACCGTCGACCTCGCTGGCTCTTTAAAGTTCCAAATGCCTTGAATTCAATATCTCGGTAGCCAACACCACAACCAAAAATAGCTTTACCATTAGTTATAATATCGAGTGTTCCGAGTTGCTCAGCTACGTCTAGCGGTTTATGCAGTGGCAGCAGCAATACTCCCGTATTCAGTCTCAAATTCGGCGCTTCAGCGGCGACCCGACAGAGAAATGGAACCTGCTGTAGATCTTGCAACGGGTGGGTGCTGTAATGGGCGCCTTTAGTAATGGAATCGTAGCCGAGGCATTCGGCCATCCGGGCTTGTTCGAGCATTTCCTTGAATCGATCCGCCACTCGATCGTCGGCTGGAAACTGGCCCCGCATCATGATTCCAAACTGCATTTTAGATTCTCCGTTTCGTTTTTCATCCGACAACTTGTCAGAGCGTCACAGCAGAATGTCTGCCGCAAACAAGGCTACACACAGTGAAAATCACGATACCATTCAACAAAGTCAGGAATACCTTGATCGATACTAGTTTTAGGAGTAAATCCAAAGTCGCGCTGGCTAGCCTCAATGTCAGCGTATGTTTCCTTCACATCGCCAGGCTGCATAGGCTGGAAGTTGACTTTGGCCTTTCGATTACTCGACCGCTCAATCACTTCGATAAAGCGCATTAAGTTCTCGGGTGCGTTATTCCCAAGGTTGTAGACCTTATGCGGAACAGCAGACGTATTTGATGGCGGTCGCTCTAGGCAAGCGAGAACTCCTGGTACGATGTCACTGACATGCGTGAAGTCACGTCTCATCTCGCCTTTATTAAAAACGTTAATTGGTCGGCCTTCTAAAATGGCTTTTGTAAATATGTAAGCCGCCATATCAGGGCGACCCCAGCGTCCATACACAGTAAAAAATCGGAGACCTGTCATAGGAATACGATAAAGATGGCTGTAACAATGCCCCATCAGCTCATCGGCACGCTTAGTAGCGGCATAAAGAGAAATAGGAGCGTCTACTGGGTCTTCGAGCGCAAAAGGCAGCTTTGTATTGCCACCATATACCGAAGAGGAGCTTGCGTAGATTAAATGTTTAAGGCTGTCTAGATGTCGGGCGATCTCAAGAATCACCATCTGGCCAACCAGGTTAGACTGGACATAGGCAAATGGATTTTCGAGTGAATATCGAACGCCTGCCTGTGCTGCTAAGTGGATGATCGCATCGATATCGGGATTATTTGCGACGAGGGTCGACATGGCATCCTGATCCGCAATATCGATACGATGGAATGAAAATCCGGTTTGGCCAACGAGCCGCGCTAGTCGTGCTTCCTTTAACGTCACATCGTAATAGTCGTTCACGATATCCACGCCTACAACACGTTCACCTCGATGAAGCAAAGCCTCGGCCATATGATAACCGATAAATCCAGCGGCGCCAGTGAGCAGAACGGCCATGAAATTCTCTTTTTTGTGTCGTGGCTGACGCCCATATACCTTTTTTAGGGATGAAAATCACCCCTTGAAGGTGATTCTATCGACAGGCGGATTATGCGTCAAAAATTATACCAGACGTCTGACAATGTTCGAGAGAGATAGTTTTTATATTTTGCCAGTCACGAAACAAAAGGCACTACGTAACCCCGATACAAAAAAATACTCAATTACGCATGCATTTGAAAAATATATGACGGCCGTATTAACCAGATTAACCGGCCCGGAACCGTCTTACCCAATGAAACAATTCGTTTAAAGAATTGGTTATTTGCAACCAAGATTTTTTGACTTTTCGGGAAATTTTTAAAATGCATGCATCTTTTGCCAAATTCTATTCACGGGATCCGATTCGATTTGAAATTGCGACGTTACAAGGTACCTTGCATGATAAGTTTGCAGTTTCTTGGGGGGTGAAATCATGACGTTGGCGTCGGTTACGCTAGACGATAAGTATGCACTCGAATCTGGGCGCGTCTTTTTAACAGGGACGCAAGCTCTGGTGCGCCTCCCGATGATGCAACGTCGACGTGACGAAGCAGCCGGGTTAAATACCGGGTGCTTTATTACTGGCTATCGCGGATCGCCCCTTGGCATGCTTGACCAACAACTCTGGCAGGCAAAAAAATTTCTTGAGCATCACCACATACGTTTCCAACCAGGCGTAAACGAAGATCTCGCGGCAACTGCCGTTCTCGGCACCCAGCAATTGGATATGTCCGTCGGTGCAAATTACGACGGTGTGTTTTCCATGTGGTATGCAAAGGGACCTGGCGTTGACCGCTCTGGCGACATCCTTCGGCATGGTAACTTGTTTGGCTCTTCTCCTACGGGTGGAGTATTGCTCTTGGCTGGCGATGATCACACCTGTAAGTCTTCAACAACAGCGCATCAGACTGAATACGCCTTTATGGATGCGATGATACCAGTTCTCAATCCGGCTGGCGTTCAAGAATTCCTGGACCTCGGTCTCTATGGTTGGGCACTGTCAAGGTATTCGGGCTGTTGGACCGCCTTTAAGCTCATCGCAGAAACAGTCGACAGCTCGGCCTCTGTCTACGTGGATCCGCATCGCGTCGATATTATAACCCCTGATGATTTTGAGATGCCACCAGACGGCCTTAATATTCGTTATCCAGATACACCGCTAGAAATGGAGGAGCGCTTGCATCGTCACAAGATCCACGCTGTTCTTGCATTCGCTAGAGCGAACAAATTGGATAGATCCATTATCGACGGGCCGAACCGACGATTTGGTATCGTGACTTGTGGTAAATCCTACCTTGACGTCCGCCAGGCTCTTGAAGAACTCGGCATCAATGAAGATTACGCCCGCGCCATCGGTTTATCGATATACAAAGTTGGTATGACATGGCCACTTGAGCCCGACGGCATTCGAAACTTTTGTGAAGGCCTCGACGAGGTGCTGGTTGTTGAAGAAAAAAGACCCGTTATAGAAAATCAATTAAAAGAACAGCTCTACAATTGGACAGCCGATAAAAGGCCACGCGTGATTGGTAAATATGACGAGACCGGCCAATGGATTTTGCCATCAATCGGGGAATTGACACCTACGCAAATTGCGCGGGTCATTGCAAAACGGCTCGAACGGTTTCATAGCAGTAGCCAGCTGAACGACCAAATCAAGTTTCTGCAATCACGCGAAGACATGCTGCGCAGCAACGCGGAAGGATTCGCGCGGACGCCCTATTTTTGTTCAGGTTGCCCACATAACAGCTCAACAAAAGTACCTGAGGGAAGCCGGGCATTATCTGGCATTGGTTGCCATTTTATGGCTCAATGGATGGAAAGAAATACTGCGACCTTCACCCATATGGGGGCAGAAGGCGTCCCTTGGGTTGGTATCTCTCCATTTACAAAAGAAGAACATGTCTTCGCAAATATCGGCGACGGGACCTATTATCATTCGGGATTGATGGCAATTCGCCAAGCCATCGCCGCCGACGTCAAGATGACGTATAAAATTCTCTTCAATGACGCCGTTGCGATGACCGGTGGTCAACCCCACGACGGCCCACTGACGGTTCCACGCATTACCCAACAAGTCATGGCCGAAGGCGCTTCCCGAGTTGTCGTTGTAACTGACGAACCCGATAAATATCCACGCGACGCTGGTTTCGCAGAAGGTACAAAAGTTTACCATCGCGACGACCTTATGAAGGTCCAGAAAGACCTGCGCGGCGAGAGCGGCGTCAGCGTTTTGGTTTACGACCAAACCTGTGCCGCTGAAAAACGCCGAAGGCGTCGTCGAGGAACCTTTCCCGATCCACACAAGCGGGTCATGATCAACGATTTAGTTTGTGAGGGGTGCGGAGATTGTTCAGTCAAATCAAACTGTCTTTCTGTGGTCCCGAAAGAGACGGAATTCGGCCGTAAACGCACTATCGACCAATCAGCCTGTAATAAAGACTATTCTTGCGTCAACGGTTTTTGCCCAAGTTTTGTCACTGTTCACCATACAGACTTAAAGAAACCTAAGACGTCCGCGCAAGAAGTTACGGTGCCGGATATCTTTGAAGCACTTCCAGAACCCGAACTGCCTTCTACAGAAGAGCCTTATGCCATGCTAGTTACAGGGATAGGCGGTACGGGGGTCGTGACAATAGGCGCAATAATTGCCATGGCCGCTCATATCGAAGGGAAGGGATGCTCAGTCCTCGACATGGTTGGATTGGCACAAAAAGGTGGCGCCGTTCTAACCCATATCCGTGTTGCCCGTAAACCCGAAGATTTGCACGCCGTGCGTATCGCCGCAGGTGGCGCAGATATGATGCTTGGCTGTGATTTGGTCACGGCCGCTAGTGTCGATGCGCTCTCCAAGATCGCGCCCGGAAGTAGTCGCGCCATTATCAACAGTCATGAAACTATTACTGGAGACTTCACACGAAACCCTGACTTAGATTTCCCAGGTGAGGAATTGCATCAAGCAATTACTAAGGTAGTTGGAAGCGACCGCACGGAATTTTTAGAAGCGACCAAGTTAGCCACAACGCTGCTCGGCAATTCTATTGCCAGTAATATGTTCATGCTTGGCTGTGCCTGGCAAAAGGGTCTCATCCCAATATCTATGGAAGCCATTTTCCAAGCAATAGAGTTGAATGGGGTAGCTGCTGACGCAAACAAACAGGCATTCACCTGGGGGCGTCGGGCGGCACATGATCTTCCTTTGGTTCGCAAATTGGCAATCACCGATAACAATACGCCGACTGAAACAGTCGCTGTGCCCGAGGATCTCGTCAATTTGGTGGAGAGGCGCGTCCACTTTCTTACAAAATATCAAGGGCGCAAACTAGCGCGACGCTATAAGGAACTGGTTGTAAAAGTTCAGACTTCCGAATCGCACCGTACCCCCGGAGAAGAGGCGCTCTCAAAAACAGTTGCAAGATATTACTTCAAACTACTTGCCTACAAAGACGAGTATGAAGTTGCCCGGCTCCATTCGGAAACTGATTTCCTAGCCGACATTGCCGACAAATTTGATGAAGGCTACAAGCTAAAGTTTCATCTTGCCCCACCGTTGCTAGCACGCCGGGACGCCGATACCGGACTGCCCAAGAAAATAGAAGTTGGCGAATGGATACTCCCTATTTTCCGAATGCTTGCGAAGATGAAGTTCCTGCGGGGCACACCCTTCGACCCCTTCGGCTATATGAAAGAGCGCAAGCATGAACGCCAGCTTATCTCTGAGTATGAAACGACAATCGAGGCGTTGTTGCGGGATTTAACGCGTGAAAATCACGAGACAGCCGTAAAAACCGCTGCTTTACCGGAACAAATTCGCGGCTACGGCCATGTTAAGGAAAATAATATTACACTTGCCAAAGCGCGACAAATGGAACTCTTGGCCGAATTCTACAACCCGTCGCCAAAATCGGATATCGCAGCGGAATGATAGCTTCAATAAGAAAACGTCTTTTCCTTCTTGTATAAAAAATATTTTTAGGGAACGAATTCGTCTGCAATATCCTTCTTTTTACCTCCCGGAAATTACAAAGGGAAGGCCGCGGCCGACGAGCCGTCCGGACGGCTCGTTATATTACCTGGGCCAAAAACTTTTTTTTTGGCGGTCAAAACAACTTTGGATATATAGCAATCCCGATTCGGCGTAATTCATTAAAAATAATTGGCAAATACATTTTGTTATTCAGTTCTATATGAGGCCTTCCAATTTACTGCACGTATTTACCAGTGACCAATTGGGTATAGGTGTAATTACAGCCTAAAAAGTCCGTTTCATACTTTAAATATGCACCGTTAAACTAGTCATTTTAGTGTATTGTACTTTCGATGGTTGTCTAGAGGTGAATAAATTTCATAGTATTGGGGAGCTTTGGATAGAGGTTTCTTAATAGCATTAGGCACCGCAGATGGTGCGTATGATAGCAGGATATTTCGCTTGGCAGGGCTATCTTTTGGCGGATTAACTTTTTAAGGGTACTTTTTCTTCAATGCCCAACCAAATTCGCTTTTTGAATATCTGCTATCGATTTAAACCACAGAGGGCTTGAACAGTGGAAAAGGGTCTATACGGATTTATTTGGCGGTACAGTAAGGGATATCAACTCGTAATACTATGCGTGACGTTCGCTTCGTTCCCCTTTCTTTACTATGCTCTCGAATTACCAAAAATAATCGTTAACGATGCCCTCGGATCGAAATCAGATGGGGAAGCTTTCCCACGAACGTACCTCGGCATTGAATTCGACAACACCGAATACCTATTGACCCTATGTTTTCTCTTTCTTTTACTTTTAATCGTCAACGGCGGCATTACGATGTCGCTATTTATCTTTAAAGGGATTACCTCCGAACGATTACTCCGGCGTTTACGCTTTCAACTGTTTGAGCGAATTCACCGGTTTCCACTAAAACAATTCCAGAAAACCTCTCAAGGCGAAGTCACTTCGATGATCACCGCCGAGGTAGAACCTTTCAGTCAATTTTTTGCGGATGCGGTTGAACTTCCCCTTTTCCAAGGTGGCACGATGTTGACAGTGCTGCTATTTGTTTTCATACAAGATCCAATAATGGGCCTTGCCAGTATTTCGATAATACCGTTGCAAGCCTACATCATCCCAAAACTGCAAAAGAAAATTAACCTGCTCGCAAAAGAGCGGGTCGTCCGCATCCGAGGTGTCGCGGGACGTATTAGCGAAGCCGTGTCAGGTATTAATGATATACATACACATGATACGTCAGCGTACTCACTCGCAGATTTCACACACCACCTTTCGGGCATTTTCAAAGTTCGAATGAAAATTTATCAGGGCAAAGCATTCCTAAAGTTCCTGAACAACTTTCTGTTAAAACTAACACCGCTTCTTTTCTACTCGGTTGGCGGCGTCCTTATCCTGCGGGGCAATCTTGATATCGGCCAGCTGGTCGCAGTGCTTGGCGCCTACAGCCAGTTGATGCAGCCCTGGAAAGAATTGCTCAAATATTATCAACGTATGATGGATGCAAAAATCAAATATCAGCAGGTTATGGAGCAATTCGATCCTGCAGATATGATCCCCGAAGACTTAGGGATTACTGGCAGACCAGACACAATTCCGTCGCTTGCCGGCAATGTCTCACTTAGCAACGTCTCGATTGCAGATGAAGACGGTGTCAAGTCGCTTGATAGTATTTCCTTTGACGCAGCGCCAGGCAGCCGTATAGCTATTGTTGCGGGTGGCAGTGGCCGAGATAATCTTTCCTATATCCTGACACGGCTTATTCAACCTTCCCAAGGGCGAATTTCCATCGCCGACCAGAATCTATCAGGTATGCATGAAGCGGTCATTGGGCGACGGGTGGGGTATGCCGGTCCGGATTCGTACGTATTCGACGGTACCATTGGGTACAATGTTTTCTATGGCCTAAAACATATGCCTGTCATTACACCTGATGACACGCCAGAGCGTATAACAGATCGAAAAGAAGCGGTTTCTTCAGGCAATGTTGCACATGCAATAGATGCCGAATGGATAAATTTAGATGACGTCGGTGTCTCCAACCAAGATGAGCTATCAAGCTGGTGGCACGAAACACTCCGCGCCGTGGAACTCGACGATTTCATGTATGGCCGTGCCATGAATATGACAATTGATCCGGACATTAAGGCTGATTTACCAGCAAAAATTGTTCAAGCCCGGCAGTCTATTTTAAAGAAAATGCAGTCGGATTCGGAGTTGGCTGACCTCATTCATCCATTCGACTTTGAAAAATACAATGTAAGCGCAACGGTCGGAGCCAATCTGATTTTTGGAGAAGCAATCGACGACAAATTCGCCATCGACCATTTAGCTGAGAACGAAGCAATCCTCTCCGTGCTCAACCAATGTGACCTTACAAATCGCTTCCGCGACATCGGAATGCATACCGCGGCAACCCTTATAGATATGTTTGACGGTATGTCTGCCGACGACCCGATCTTTGAAGAATACAGTTTTGTCGACGACGATTCACTTCAGGAGTTAAAACGCATTGTTGCTCTCGCAAAACGCGACGGTAATGACGTTCTCAACGAAGAAGATACCGCAAGGTTGATTTCTCTCACATGTCAATTGGTTGTCGAACGACATCGACTTGGGCATATAGACGACAAGATGCAGTCTCAAATTTTGGAAGCACGACGGAAATTCCGAGATCAATTCGAAGACGATAGCAATGAAGCAATTGCGTTCTTCGACCCTGAAAAGTTTAACGAACGGCTGCCGCTTCGCTCAAACTTGGTCATGGGACGGGTAAATGCTGGCCGACCGCACGCAGAAGAGAAAGTCGACACGGTATTGCGAGAAGTGCTTGACGAAATGGAATTGACTGATGAAATCATCCTAACTGCTGCTGATTTCAACGTCGGCATCGGCGGACGTCGCATACCGCTCGCTGCACGACAGAGCATCGCCTTGGTTCGAAGCCTTATTAAACGTCCAGAGATCCTTGTTATCAACGAAGCGCTAAGCGCTCATGATCGCGAAACACGAGATCGCATACGGCGAAAACTCTGCATTTTACTGCCAACATCAACACTCATTTGGATTGACAGCGAGATGCCAGATACTAGCGAGTTTGATCAGGTCTTGGTCGTCCGTAATGGTCGTATCGAAGAACGTATTGCCGAGGCTACCCCTCTCGATGTGAGCGACGAAAGCGTGGATGTTGTCGATGTCGAAGATGAACATGGCGGTACACTTCTGAACGCCGAAATTTCCGCCTTGGGCCAAGTCCCGCTCTTTACCGAAATGGACGCCTCACGCCTCAAGTTACTTGCTTTCACAAGCGAAAGGCTGACCTATTCAAAGGGTGAAGACCTTTTCCATCAGGGTGACACTGGTAATGCGGCCTATGTCATTCTTGAGGGTGCCGTTGATATTATAGTCGGTGAAGGCGACGAAGAGATTATCGTTAGCCACCTCGACCAGAATGAGCTAGTAGGTGATATGGCTCTCTTAAGTACCAAACCGCGTTCTGCGACAGTCCGCGCACATTCGGACGTCACTGTTTTAGAATTAAAGAAAGAAATGTTCCTAGAGCTATTAGAAGGCAGTCCGCATTTCGCTGCGCATATTGCGCGGGTGATGAGCGACCGGCTATACAATATGACAGCGCAGATCCAAAGCTCGGAATAGTCTGAATTCTTCTAGTTAGCCTTTGTTTTAGCCGGAAAATTTGGGTTTTTTGTAACTAATGTGTATCTGTTCTGAATCCATAATCCGCAAGGATTAGCTGAAACTGCGGGTATACAGGATGTTAAAGAAAGACCAGTTCTATAAAGATATACTGGACGGCCTGTCCCTGTTTTATGACAGCCGCTTTATTAACGATATTCGCAATACCGCTCTAAATTTCCCGATGTCGAGTTTGGGAAATGCCTTAAATAAACGTCAAACAGCATCGAAGCTCTGGCTCCTTGATTGTTTGCACCAAACACAGGGCAGCAATCTCGGATCGGTCCATATTCTCGGAGGTTGGTATGGGGTACTCGCTTCACTACTAATTCACGATAACCGCTTCAATATTGATCACATTACAAGTTTTGATATCGACCCGAGTTGCGCACCTATTGCTGAGAACTTGAATGCCACGGGTATTGAACACGGTCTATTTTCTACCCACTCCGCCAACATCCTCGACCTTAATTATGGCTTAGAAAGAGTTACGATCAATGATCAGGAAATAGGTAATCGACCAGACCTTGTGATCAATACAAGTTGCGAACATTTAGTTGAATTCTCAACCTGGTTCGAGGCCCTGCCGAAAGATACACTTCTGGTTCTTCAATCCAATGATTACTTTTCCGAACCAGAACACATCAATTGCCAGGCCGATCTGATCGCATTTCAGGAGCAAGCGCCAATGCGCGATCTATTGTTCGCAGGCGAACTAAATCTCGACAAATATACGCGCTTCATGTTGATTGGTCGCAGATAAAGCTACGCCATCTATGCTATCGCTGACGCCAAGATATCCGCCGAGGCTCTGGCGCCATATAGATCAAATTTCGAATTAGCGACATCTTTTGTAACCGCACGATCGATTGCAATAGCTAGGCGTTCCGGCGTAAGTGCAGACATCATCAGAGATTCGGCGCGCCCCAATTCTTCCATCATACGAGCGCGCTGTGGCTGCTCATTTTCGCGATCGCCATCAAATGCTACAAACACAGCTGGCGTGCCCGCTATTAATATATCGGCAACTGTGTTGTAACCCGCTTGTGAAACCGATACGTCACAAGACAACAATAGAGATCGAAAATCATCCCTATAGCGCTCGACGATAACGCCATTCGGCGCAGCTCGACGCAGTGCATCAAAGGTTCCCCATTCTAAATTTGGGCCAACAAGGAAACGCCACGGATGGTCAGAAAACTGGCTCATCGCACGTGCTCCGAGCGCGGCTTCAAAAAGTGCCTGTCCCACCGCGCCACCGCCAGCCGATACAAGAACACCGCCTGTTCGTATAATGTTCGATGCGATATTCCGTGAAGGTGCAACAATACCAGTGTAACAAATTTTATCAGATATCTTAGATACAAGTGGAAACGAATTCTCAAGACGAACAAAATTTGGATCGCCATGCACGAGAACAAGGTCGTAGAATTCAGAAATTGTATCGACTGTCTCCTCCGCCCGCCCCAGCTTTCGTTCTGATTTTAAAATATCGCGCACGGAGCATACTGTAAGTGGTCGCCTCTTTGAGGAATGTGCCATCTCCAGAAGTGGGTTTAGCTCGAACCGCATCTGCCGTCGCCCAAATGGAAATGCCTCAGTAATTAAAATATTGGGAGACCTCTCTTCGAATGCGGCACACAATTGGTCACTTCGGGCGCATTTCCATGCTTCATCAACAGCAGATCCATTGCAATCTATAAGCTGATGGAAACCATCAGAGCCCACAGCTAAGGAGGGCAACCTAATAATTTCCGTGCCGCCGACATTCAGCTTCCCAAAGGAGCGACCGCCCATAACCAACGTCACGCTAAATCCTGTTTTGGAAAACTCCTTACACAACAATTCTGTACGCCGGAGATGCCCAATACCAAGTAAGTGTTGAACGTAGAAAAACACTCTGGGTTTTCCAGATTTGCTCACGACGCAGACCCAGTAGCCAACATTCGGCACCTCCCTAAGCACTCTCCCGAAGAGAGCCATCCTTATCGGTCCAGCCAAACTTGTTGGCTAAAGTCGCAATCCCCTTTTCGTGAGAAAAGGTTTCACGTACGCGAAGAAAGCCCGCCTCACCCAAACGGTGTCGAAGCGCTGGATTCGAAATTAAATTTTCTAGCGCGGTGGCAATCGACGCGTCATCTTCCTGTGGCACTAGCAGACCACTCTCCCCATCTATAACAAGTTCCGGTATGGCAGAGACCCGCGTCGAAATGCAGGGGAGCCCTTGACTTTGCGCCTCAAGCAAAACATTCGGCAGACCATCGCGGTCGCCATTCTCAGCGATCCGACATGCCAATACAAAAATATCCGCGGAGCGATAAGCTGAAAGAACTGATGCCTGTGCTTGCGGCCCCCTAAATGTGACACACTTTTCGATTCCAAGCTTCTTCGCTTGTTCTTTCATAGCGTCAAGGTTTGAGCCACCTCCAATATGCACGAACTCCCAGTTCAACTCCGTTGGCAAATTTCCTAGCGCACGCAGGAGAACATCATAGCCCTTCTTGGGCACGGCACGTCCAACAGACAAAATACGGAGTGGGTCCGCCGGATTTCGGCCATTGCGCCGGGTCACAGTTCTTCGGAACTCTTCAAAACGTTCAAAGTCTAGTCCATGATAAACCAACTGGACGCGATCTTCGGCAGGTGCCAACGCCGCCAAATGGGCACGCCCTACTTCAGTGCAAGTCACAAGCCAGGACATCGCCGCAAGTTTTTCAGCCTTTTCCCAATCTGGCGTTGTCCAGATATCCTTCGCATGCGCAGAACAGCTCCAATTTAGGCCACAAATGAGCGCCGCGTAACGTGTGACTGATGCCGGTGAATGAAGGAAATGGGCATGGAGATGGCGGCAATCGTCTTCAAGTTCGTCGGCAAGAACGATCGCCTGTCCAAAGTGTCTCAACCTTTCACGAACCGGTCCGCGCTTAAAGTCACGCCACCATATCTTTATAGCTGTTCGAAATGTCTGGCGGCGTCTTTGTCGCAGCCACGCCCGAATAATGAGGATCGGTTCATTGTGTAAATATTCTGGTAGATAACGTACTGGCGCCTTGATCTCGGAATGGATCGGATGACGTTCTGTATCGGTTGGATACCGAAGCGAAACAATACGTATCCGCGCACCACGCTTCTCAAGTGCAGCTATCTCCTGCGCAATGAATGTTTCCGAAAGCCGGGGGTACCCTTTTAAAACAAAGACGACTGATCTCGCCACGAGGCTACCCTACCCACCCGTTTCAACAAGTGACAGGCCATCATCAATACGGGAATGGAAATGTGTTCCCGCTAACTCTCCAACTTTTTCGATACCGTCCATGAAACCCGGGAGCATTACTCTCGACGGTTTAGGTTGTTTGGGTAGGTTCTTGAGTGCCTCGACAAAAGCCTCGAGGGAACTGCCCGGCGACGATGGATCGAACATACGAGCGATGCCCATTTCAGCTGCCCGCTCCGCACGCACCAATTGTTCCTTCCGTGGCGCGACCCGCGGCATAATCAACGCCGGTTTGTCAAGCGATAGAATTTCACAAAATGTGTTGTAGCCGCCCATCGCAACGACACCCGCAGCCTTCTCCATCATCAACTCGAGATGTGTCTCGAAGGTAAGAACTTCGACACGGCTAAGTTGTGACGCCCTATCGCGCACTTCGGTCTGCATTTCTGACCGCATAAATGGGCCAAGCACCAGCACTGCGCGCATGAGCTCGGTCCCCAACTCATAGGCACGCAAGACCCAATCCATCATCTGGTCGCCGTCACCACCGCCTCCAGCCGTAACCAAAAGATAAGGTTGGTCTAAATTAATTGCAGGTGGCAATTTTGTATCTTTCGGAACAGTGCGCCGAAGATATCCCGTGTAAGTCATTTTCTCGCGGACAGAAGCAGGAACGTCCATTTCTGCTAAAGGGTCCCAAAACTTGTGATGACCATATACCCATATTTCGTCGTATACGCCTTCCAAAATTGGCAGGAGGTTCCTCGATTTCCATTCACGGCGCAACAATATCGGTTCGTCCATTATATCACGCAATCCCAAGACCAAGGCCGTCCCTTGGGATTTCATTATCGATAGTGTTTCCTGCAGCTCGCCGCGCAGCCCTAGAGGTTCCTTATCCACGATGAATAGGTCAGGCGCGAACATTTCCGCAGTGTGCCGAATGATCGATGCACGGATCGCCATCGTCTGCGACAGGTCGAGATGAAGGCCAAGCGACGTATATTCACCATTATAAAGCTTAATCACGCCAGGAATGCGCACAAAGTCAACACGGGCACGGAAGTCAAAACTGCCGATAATTGGTGAGCCCGACAGAATTAAGACGGATAACCCCTTGTATTTTTCCACTAATGCATGCGCAATCGTACGGCAACGCCGCAAATGCCCCAGCCCGAACGTATCATGGCTATAAATCAACACTCTGACGCCGTCCATGCGATCAGTCATGTGACACCTGGATCAAAAATAATTGTCCCCCCCCCCAAAACAAAGTGGCAGAATACGATTTTTCTGCACACCGTATGAATTTGTTAACCATATGCCATATCTATAGAAAGATCGGTAACAAAATATGCACGACATCTCCGTATGGCCCGTCAAACTAATTTTAATTAATGCAGATCGTTGTCCTCACAACAGGCGCTGTTCGACGACGCTATTTCGTTGAAAAAATTCAGGAGCAGTTTCAAATCGCTCAGGTTCTAATCGAATCGCGTGATCCACCACCACCATATCCAACAGCCCATCCACTCGATGAGGCACGTATGGCCCATGAACGAGATCATTGGTACGATGGAAACGCTCCCGCATTCGATGCAATAGCAAAGGTTAAATCATTCGAAAATCTAAACGATCCAGAAGCCATTACGGTGTTGCGAAGCTTGAAACCTGATGTCTTGCTGGTTTACGGGACGGGGCGCCTTTCCAAGGCAGTTTTAGACCAATGCCCAGATGGAAGCGCCAATTTTCATAACGGCGATCCTGAGGCTTACCGCGGCCTCGACTGCCACCTCTGGCCTTTATTCCACGGCGACTTCAACGCCTTGCGCATGACGATGCACAGAGTTGAACCGGAACTTGATGCAGGCGGTATTATCGACCGCCGGCCAGTTCCACTTCAACGCGGTATGCCTTTATCCCATCTTCGACGGTCGGCAACCGAATTGACCATAGACATAGCGATCAACGCGCTCAGTGATTTTAAAAACAATGGATGCTTTACTTCAACGTCGCAATCGCAGAAAGGCCGGTACTATTCCTACATGCCAGCACAGTTGAAGGACATCTGTACCCGGAAATTTGAGCGTTATACCTCTGCGCTCTGACTATTTATATGGATCCGCCGCATCACGCAGACCGTCTCCTAAAAAACTAAACGCTAAGATTACCAACACCACCGGAACGACCGGTAAAATAAGCCACGGATATAGCGCTACAACACTGATGTTCTGTGCTTCGTTCAACAACACTCCCCAGCTCGTAATTGGTGGACGCAGTCCAAGACCAAGAAAGGACAAAGCCGTCTCTCCAAGTATCATCGTCGGGATTGAAAGTGTGGCAGACGCTATCAGATGGCTCATAAATCCCGGCATCAAGTGACGGCCGATAATCCGCTTCGGTTTGGCCCCCATTAGTTGTGCGGCAAGGCAATAATCCTCTTCACGCAGCGCTAAGAGTTTTGAACGAACGGCACGGGCCAAACCTGTCCAATCCAGCATTGCTAAGATTACGGTGATCCCAAAATAGATCAGCAGCGGGCTCCAGGTCACGGGCAAAACAGCGGACAACGCCATCCATAGCGGAATTTGGGGGAAAGATTGCAGTATCTCAATCATTCGTTGGACAACTAAGTCGATAATGCCACCGTAATAACCCGCAATACCACCAATTACCATGCCAAGGACGAAGCTCATCACAATTCCAATCAGTCCAATTGTGAGCGAAATTCGTGCCCCATACATGATGCGGGACAGAATGTCGCGCCCGAGACGGTCAGTACCGAGAAGAAAAAGTGTACCGCCTTTTTCGGCACAAAAGAGATGCAAACTACCTGTCGTCAGACCCCAAAAATTATACTCATCACCCCGACAAAAGAAGTTAATCTTAAAAACCTTAGACGTGTCTTCCGTATATTCCCTCCGTAAATTCGTGAGATTAAGCCGATAATGAGTGCCATAAACGAACGGCCCTTTGAATTCACCTTCATGAAAAAAATTTACCGATTGGGGCGGTGCAAAGATCGCATTGATGTTCCGAGTATGCAGATTATAAGGGGCTAAAAATTCACTAATTAGAATTGATCCATACATCAGAAGCAGAAAGCCACCAGATATCAATGCCAGTCGATGACGGATGAATTTCCACCACATTAACTGCCATTGTGACGCCATGTAATAGCGTTCCTGTTCCGGCGTCAGGGCCTCCACAGAATGCGGATCAAACGAAGCCTCAGAGACATAATGCTCGAGCTTACGGCCACCGTCGTTAACAACGCTCATTTCTCAGCCCCCCCTGCGAGACGGATGCGCGGATCAAGCCACCCGAGCAGAATGTCTGAGATAAGCACTCCAATCACAGTCAAAGATGCTAAGAACATCAAGAAAGAGCCAGCGAGATACATATCCTGGCTCTGTAACGCCGCAATTAATACGGGCCCGGTCGTCGGCAGGGATAGAACGACGGCCACAAGCTCAGCGCCGGAAATGATATTAGGCAAGAGACTTCCGATATCGGCAATAAAAAAGTTGATGGCGTTACGTAGTGGATATTTCAGCAACAGACGCAAAGGTGGTAGGCCCTTGGCCCGCGCCGTCGTGACGTATTGTTTTTGCAGTTCGTCAAGCATATTGGCACGGAGTCGCCGGATCATGCCGGCCGTCCCAGAGGTGCCAATCACAACCACAGGGATCCAAAGGTGCTCAAGTACCGAAACGGCCTTATCCCAGCTCCATGGCTGATCCAAATATTCAGGATCCATTAGTCCGCCAATTGAGGTCCCAAATACGACATTGGCAAAATAAAGCATAATCAGGGCCAACAGAAAGTTGGGCGTCGCGAGGCCAAGAAGCCCGATGAATGTAAGCCCGTAATCACCCCAACTGTATTGATGTGTGGCAGAATAGAGGCCAATTGGGAAGGCAATGATCCAGGTAAAGATGATCGTTACTATAGAAACCAAAATTGTCAGGAATAATCGGTCACCGACTACCTCAGAGACCGGTAATCGGTACTCGAAGGAGTAACCAAAATCGCCGACTATCATGCCAGTAATCCATTCCCAATACCGAAGCATAACCGGCCTATCAAAGCCATACTGCTCGCGAAGGAATTCAATATGCTTTTGGTCGACTTCCTCTCCCTGCGCCTGCAGTTCGGAAATATAGCTTTCCAGGTAGTCGCCCGGCGGTAGCTCAATGATCAGAAACACAATCAGACTGATTGCCAACAAGGTTGGGATCATGATGAGAATGCGGCGCACGAGGTATTCGAGCATCGATCTATTCTTTCCCTATGACCCTAATCATTCTTGCCGGCACTATCTGCCGCAAACCAGAAAGTTGCGGGCCGGTAAATTCCAAAATAGGCACCGGGATGCCAATTGTAGACACCTTCATTCGGAATATTACGCAAATTTTTATTAATCACGATTGGTTGCTTCGTCGAATTCACTATTCCGATGACATACACGTTGTCGGCATGATTCTTAAGGATTTTATGCCAAATTTCTAATTTCTTTCCAGCATCGGTCGCACGAAACCAAGCCTCATTCAAATCCATCAATTTGCGAACAGATGTAAGTGTCGGCGCAGCGCCAGACTTACCGCCCGACTGTTTGTAATGTCCCCAATGCGGCCACTGAAACTGCAACTTACTGGAAGGTGTAAATTCCTGCGGGCTCATCAAAGATGTCGGGATACCGTTGGAGACGCCTGACCAAACGGACATAATCGTGTCGCCAGAATAAATGCGGCGACGAAAAACCTCACGCTGTGTAGGTTTTGTTAAAAGCTGAATACCGATCTGACGCCATGAATCGCGAACGAGTTCCAGAACATCTGTCTGTTCCGTACTTTCGCCCGCTGTTTCAATCGTTATAACGGCGAGGCGTCCATCAGGCAAAAGACGAATTCCCTCATCATTTCGAGAAGTCAGGCCCACTTGATCGAGTAATTTATTTGCAGTCCCCAGGTCGAATGTTGTCCAAGCAGTCCGATATCCGTCTTTGTAAAGCGGGCTCTCTTCCAACACAGTATTCTGACTTTCCTTAGCCAACCCGTAGTAGATCACTTGATTTATTTCAGGACGGTTAATACCAATCGATAATGCGCGTCGAAACCGGACATCTTGTAGCAACTTGCGCCAGACTTTGTCTTTTGCGTTCATGTTTGGAAAGAGGGCAATCTGTGATCCCCGCGCCTTCCGCCAGAGCCGTACTGAAAAGTTATAACGGCTCTCACTTTCCTTTAAGAAGGTAAAATGGTCGAACCGCAAATAACGAGCCTGCAGGTCGGCCTCTCCCGATCCAGTGCGAGCCGGCACCATACTCGTGGCGCCCAGATTGATCACAACTTCGTTAATATAGGGCAGTTGGCGTCCCTTCTTATCGACCCGATGATAATAAGGGTTTCGCTTGAACACAAAGCGTTCAGACGGCGGCTTCACTGAATTGTACCACGGTTGCAAAGTTGGGCGATCCGGATTGTCCATCCTGTACCAACGGTCACGGTCGCCGTGCAACTGCCCCCAATTTTGCTTATTCTCTTTGCGGGCTAGTGCATTCAGTTTGTTAGCATCGCTGTAATTCCCGTGGAATTGTCTCAGATAGTGAGCAGGACGATACAGCAGGAGTGGCCGCGGACGTGCGATCCACGGAATGAAGTTAGGGTTTGGTTCAGCCCAAGTGTAGCGAACCGTCGTATCGTCAATAACCTCAAAAATAGGCCTCTTCCCATTGACTAAGAGTGCTGCTGGAAGGCCATTTCGTGCAATATCCGCATTGTTTGCCATTTCCTCCCAATAATAGCGGAAGTCTTCGGCCGTAAAAGGATGCCCATCCGACCATTTATGGCCCTTCCTGAGATAAAATGTGAACTGGCGTTGTTCCTTAACTTCAAAATCTTTCAAAATGTCAGGGACAAAGTTCAGTTTGTGATCATAGCCAATGAGCCGCGCATAGCCATAGACCATAATCATCTTGGTATCTTTTTGCTTTCCCATCAGGAGTTTTAGTCGACCACCATACTTGCCAGGCACCTTGCCCCACACTTTCATATCAAAAACGTCGACTTCCTCGGGAACACGCTTGGCGATCGGCGGGACATCACCCCTTTTAATCGCAGCTCTAAGATACGGCACTTCTAACAAAGTCGATACCGATGCTGCAAAACTGGCAGACGGAAAGTTGACTAACGTCACGCCAAACAAAACTGCAGCAAACGGTATGGAGAAACTTCTCATTGATAAACATCCAAAGAGGCGTCTTCGACCGCAAGCACATAATGATCATCACCAAGGTCATGCATTCGTATGCGTGTATCACCGTCAAAGGCGAAAGGCTTCGGCCACTCCGTTGGGTCAGAAATTCGACCGATGCCGAAAGAGTCAAAATCCAACTGACGGTCTAGATTCGGATAGGGTACAGCATTAATTAGCGAACGCGTGTAATGATGAACAGGATTCTTGAAGAGGGCCTCACGGGGAGCAACTTCTACGATTTGGCCGCGGCACATCACGGCAATGCGATCCGCAACGTAATCAACAACCGCTAAATTGTGCGAAATGAATAGATAAGTTAGACCCAACTCTGACTGCATATCCTTAAATAAGTTCAATATCTGTGCTTGAATCGAAACGTCGAGTGCGGAAACCGGTTCGTCACAAATCATTAGGTCTGGCCGTAGAGCGAGCGCTCTAGCAATTCCAATACGCTGCCGTTGTCCGCCGGAGAAACTATGCGGATAACGGCTTAAAAAACGCGGGTCGAGCCCAACTAACTGCATCAGCTCTAGCACAAGTTCACGCTGTGCCGCCCTATCACCCAGTTCATGGATTATTAGAGGCTCACGGATTACGTCAAAGACAGTCATGCGCGGGTTAAGCGACCCAAATGGGTCTTGGAAGACCATTTGAATCTTGCGCCGAAAATCCATCAATTCTTCGCCTTCAACCGCCAATAAATCGATGGCATTACCCCGGTCATTATAAATAACTTCGCCATCATCAGGTGTCACAGCACGCATTATAAGCTTACTGATCGAGGTCTTACCGCTGCCACTTTCCCCAACGAGCCCAAAGCATTCACCTCGTTGAATTTGGAAACTGACATCATTTACAGCCGCAACAGACACCTCCTCACCCTTGCTAAGGAACCCACCTTTACGGGTTGTGTAACGTTTGGTGAGATTACGTACGTCAAGAAGTGGACCAATCGCATCAACATCTTTTGGCCACGGCTCTTTCGGCGCCATTGTAGAGCTGGACCTAAGCTCGATCTCTCGCAATGGCATCAGACGTTCGCCAGGTTTCATATCAAAATGTGGTACTGCCCGCATCAAGCCTCTTAAATAGGGATGCTGAGGATTCCCAAAAATATCGTCAACAGTGCCCCGCTCCATGATCTCACCGTGATACATAACGACGACTTCTTCAGCGACATTTGCGACGACACCAAGGTCATGCGTGATCATCAACACGGCCATGCCCAATTCACTCTGAAGGTCACGAATGAGTTTGAGTATCTGTGCTTGTATTGATACGTCGAGGGCAGTGGTCGGCTCATCTGCAATCAACAAAGCTGGTCGACATACAAGCGCCATTGCAATCATAGCGCGTTGACGCAGTCCGCCGGAAAGCTCGAAAGGATACATCCGCAAGGCACGGTTTGGATCAGGAAATCCAACCAGACGCAGTATTTCCTCAACCAACCGAAGCCCTTCAGCCTTGCTGACCTTTCTATGTAAATGAAGCGCTTCGCCAATCTGATCACTGATAGTGTGCAGCTGAGAAAGCGACGTCATCGGCTCCTGGAATATGATTGAGATCCGACCACCTCGAATTCCGCGCATCTGCCGACTTTTTTGCGAGGTTTTTGCTAGATCAACTATCTCGCCATTCTTTTGTGGGTCGGCAAACAAAATTTCGCCACTAACAATCTCGCCAACTTCCGGCAGAATGCCCATGATGCATTGCGAAATGACAGATTTTCCAGAACCCGATTCACCAACCAATGCAACCGTTGAGCCTTGACGAATAGTCAAAGACGCTCCTTTAACGGCGTCGACTATTCCGCCATGGACCTTAAACCTTACCCGCAGGTCTTTAACTGTCAGCAAGTCAGCCAAAGGCTCGCCCTCAGTCCAGAATTCGCCGGATCATATTTGTCATCCCGAACGCTCGGATAGCTGCCTATCAAAATATAGGCGCATTATGAGCAGCTCATCCATACAAACACCAACTTAGATGACATCCATTACCATTTTTCCTAAAACCGCTCCAATAATCAGTATTAATTTTATACTCTATCGAACAGTTTTTATCTTAATGAAGTTAAGGTTTCACTAACGCATAGTGGTTTTTCGGCCAATAGGTTCCGCGTCTAAAGGCCGCGTGGGGTCAGCCGGGCAAATTACCAGATGCACTCTATCACGATTACCCGAATTCATGGCCGTATGCATCTTATGCGCATCCATTTCGTATAGTTGCCCATCTGCAGGTATGTGGTGAAACGTGCCAGTTTCATCATTCACGCCAACTATGTAACAACCAGGATTCGTTGTAATAGCATAATGATAACGGCGAGTAGGGTCAGCATGAACCGAGAGGCAACTTTTCGGCTTCATTCGCATAAGCCGCGTTCGACCAAACATGAATGGAAGATTTTGCAGAAGCCGCTCGACCGCAGTTCCAACAAAAGGTTCCGTAATTTCCCTGTAATCCGCTTCCGAAGCTCCTTCGGGTAGCCAGCCGATAGCATCGGTTAACGGCTTATTTGCTCCGGTTCTGCAGGTTACGCTGATCTGATTACTTTCAGAAAATAGTGGGGTGGTCAATTCCAGGACTTCCTGAACCGAGGTCAGGTCTTCTTGAACGTTCATCGCTCGAATCATAACACATCTCCCAAGCTGTCAATTGACAGCACAAGCCGCCCGGATTCTCTGATTATTAAAGTTGCAAGGTTATTCCCGTCAAGTCCAGCGCTTGCAGGAATTGGCGGCGTTCCCTTATGATCTCTACCCCGCCGCAAAAATAATTTAAACCATTACAGAATGACCAAAACTCAACCCAAAAACTACAGCGAACAGATTGCTCAGTTTAATTGGTATCAACAGATACCTTTAGGTAACGGAGGTCATACGCCTGGAGAAGATAATTTCACCGAAGAAAAGCTTCCGATGCTTAAGATGCCGACAGACTTATCCGGTCGATCCGTTTTGGATATTGGGTGCAGCGAAGGATATTTTGGTCGCGAGGCAGAACGTCGAGGCGCTGAGCGAATTCTTGGCATCGACAAAGCAGAAAAACTGGTTGAAAAAAATGCATTGCTGCGCGAAATCACTGGGTCTCGCATGACGTACGAAGAAAAAACTGTCTACGATCTCGACCCAATAAACGACGGAAAATTTGATTTGGTTATTTTTCTTTCCGTGTTCCAACATCTAGATTATCCGTTTCGTGCCCTCGACGTAATTGCTGAGGTCACCTCTACAACAGCGATCATGGAAATTCCAATTGCCGTCGCAAACAATAACGATGACGCTTTTCAATTAGAGCCATACGCAATCTCACGCCGGAGTGCGAAAGGCCGGCGTATTTTTCTGCCTAATGAGGCGTTGTTGCTTGAGATGTTATTGGATGCAGGGTTTACCGCGACGGACTTTATTACGCGCCACCGGGCACGGGATGTGCCAGGGTACGGCGCTCGCTTCCGACAAGAACGCTTAATACTTCACACGCACCGCAGTACTACAGCAAGGCTTTAGGGGTGGGCGCGGATTCTCTCTAAAACCTGTGCTTCCCGAGCACTGTTTAGCGGCGCCCGATCAAAACTACGTAACAGTTGCAACCGCGAAATTATCTTAATTGCCTCAATATCGATTTCATACCCCCTCATTTCTTTGTAAACCGCCAGAGCATGCTCAAGGATATCAGCACCACAGCGGTAAACCTCTGGGAAGTCCCAGAGCGGATCACCAATCCAAGCTAAAGTAAAATCGAGAACGCCAACCAATTCGCCTGTCTCGCGATTACAGATCAAGTTTTGTCCATGAAGGTCCTGATGCAATAAAACGAGTTTGCCGTTCCGGTTGCGAACTTCCTCCCAAGCCTCCAGCGTTTCCAAAATCAAATGGCCAACCTTGCCCTCCGGATCCCGTTTTCCAATTTGGCTCGCGTTTTGACGAAGTCGGCGCAAGAGTTCCTCGCTATAATCCCGCGGCAGAAAATTGAATTGATCAGCCTTCTGGCTATGAAGGCGCGCAATAAATGCTCCAAGGCCAGCACCAAATCGTTCACGACACTTTGAATTTAACGTACTAACAGCGTCACGAGACGCGACCATTCCTTCAATGGCCCTGTAGGCCATGAATACTGGCTGCTCATTAAAATGGATAACCTGTGGGATCGATACGCCAAGTCGGTCTTTTAATTGATTGAGTAATTTGCGTTCACGAAAAAACGCTTCACTCACCCAGTCGTTTTGTGGAAAACGCAAGATACACCCATCACTCGTCTGATAGACGAAATTCGAGGTTGTCGCCGAAACAGGCCAAAGCGCTGCTTCAGAAGCATTGGTAAAAGTGGCGCGGAGGATGCTTTGCGCTTCCCTAGTCGTGCTTCCAGGAGGTTTTTTCATTACACCAAGGGGAAATTTGGACAGTTGGCAGGACGATGGTTACGCAATGAGAAGCAAATTTGCAATCAGAAGACACGTTCATTTCTAACTTTTAACGCAGAGTATTTGAAATCAATGATATTTGCATACCAGCTGAAACAATTCCTATTAAATAATACACTCGTTATTGAAATTTTTGAGCCGAACTCGAGTAACCTAATCCAAAATTTGGTTAATTTTCTAATTACGACTGAATGGCAGATGTTCTTGAAAATAGACATTTAAAGTACGGATCCGTGGGTAAGACAGCCCGCGTTCCTGCGGAATAACCCGAATGCCAATGCAATAGATATCTCCTATTATGCATGCATACGATGCAGAATCTATGAGGGCCGACGGCATAACACTGTTCAACCAAGAAATTATCAATATCAGGATGCTAAGTTTCTTGCGTCTTAGCGCAACCCAGCCTATGGTCGCGCCCGCGCTGAAAAACAGATATAATTTTAGCTTATTGCCGATGTAGCTCAGTTGGTAGAGCAACGCATTCGTAATGCGTAGGTCCGCAGTTCGAGTCTGCGCATCGGCACCATTTTTCGTCGTTACAAAACCTCAATCAAATAACCGATCTGTAAACCAAGCAACTCATCCGCCCGCCCACAATTAGCAGAGATCTCGATCAGACCCATTGAGTTACGGTGCCAGAACACATCACCTTTTGGCACATCCAAAAATTTTCGGGCATATTGTAATTTTCGGCCACCTACTAGGATCGACTGATTGTCTGACAATAATGATCCCCCGATACCTGTCACCAAGTTCCCATACGCATCAATATAAATAACTTCGGGCAAATTATCTGGCCAATCCGCACTCTTCCGTCTCTCCGATGGAGAGACGGACGCTGTCTCAACGTGTATTCCGGTTGCCATCCAAGCAGTAACGGGGGCAAAGAGATCGCGGCCATGAAAAGTTGCAGATAGCATTTCAGGTCGCCAGGTAATTTCTTTCAACGAAGCTCCCTTGATCCGTCGAGAAATCAGCTCGAACAATCCATTGTCAGGTCCAACAAAACAGACACCGCCACAATCGAGAACAACTGGGCGACGACTTCCGCCCACACCCGGGTCAACAACGCAGAGCCAAATATCTCCCAATTGGCTTTCCTGCGCTAAAGCCGCCAACAAGTACGCCGATCGTTTCGGATCACAATAAGGGGCGTCATGCATAACGTCGATTACTGGCACACTCGGCGCCAATCGGGATAACACGGCCTTCATTTGACCAACATAAGGCCCGTCATATCTAAAGTCTGTGAAGAGAAAGATCATTAGGGATATTTAGTACCGGTATGCAAAACAAAAACCGCCCAGGACAAGCCTGGGCGGTTAAAAACTTAAATATGGTTTTAGCGTCACTCACGGCTGCCAAATATCGAAAGCATCCAAATAAACATGGTCACAAAACTTCCGTAGAGAATGAACGCACCGAATATAGCCTTCCGGTTCTGAAGGTCTTCAGTATCACCCTCAAAATACGACTGCTTAATCGCCTGTGTCTCATATGCCGTCAAACCAGCAAAAACCAAAACGACAACAATCGAGAGACCAAGATGGAAGAGGCCACTTTTCAGCAGGAACATGTTCACCAAGATAGCTACCAGGATGCCAATGGTCGCCATCGACAGGAACCGCCCCATTGCAGTGAGATCCTTTTTAGTGGTGTACCCATAAAGGCTCGTTCCTGCGAACGCGGCAGCAGTAATGAAGAAAACACGTACGATACTTTCCCCCGTATACATATAAAACATGGGTGCGATTAGGGCGCCCCACATCGCGGCATATAGCCAAAATGCGCCTTGCGCCATCGCTGGGCTGCCACTGAACATGATCTTGCCCGAGAAAAAACCGAGGCCTAATACACCTATAAACAAAACCCACTTCATCGGGCCAATTGCTACGGCCTGCATGATCGCCGGGTTGAGCGCCACGGCCATCGCAATGATGCCCGTAAATGCCACACCAAGCGCCATGTAGTTGTAGACACTCAGCATATACTTCCGAAGACCAGCATCGACGTCGGCATCAACACCAGCATATCCGGCCGTCTGCGCATAACTTCTATTTCGGGGGTCTAAAGCCATTTTTATGTCCTCAATTGCTAAGCTTTAATTAGGAATTAATATCGGTCCTATAACAAATAATTGCAACATTTGCACATATCAATCATTCCGAAGTAGCGGCGCCGCTTTAAGGGTTAACGCATGCCACGTTCCGGCGAATCCTAACGCCAACGTAATGACCAAAGCAAAAATTAGGGTCCAAGAGACAGGCAAAGCTGCAAAATCCCATCCCATATTCATAACCTTTACAACAATTACCCAAGCAATACCGCTACCGAGTACCGCAGCAATTGCTGACGCGGTAATGCCTAAAATGCCGGCCTCTGCCAAAAATGCCAGAAAGATACGCCGCCGCGTCGAACCGAGGACTTTCAAGACAACCGACTCATAAACGCGCCGGCGGTGATCAGCCGCTAGGGAACCGCCCAACACCAATATACCGGCCAATATCGCGATTGCCGCAATACCGCGCACCGCAACCGCCAAGCTTGAAAGAATTTCTTTCACATCCTCCAGAACCTCTTTAACCCTAATAGCAGTAATATTTTCAAACTGCGAAACTACTGCGTGTTCGAGCGCCAATTCCTGACCCGATTCTATCTGAACTGTCGCAATTTCAGTCTGCGGTGCACGTTCGAGCAAACCCGGCGAAAAAACCATAACGAAATTTATACCAAGACTCGTCCAATCAATGCGCCGCAGATTCGCAATTCGCGCACTGACTTCTTTACCAAGGACATTTACTGTTAACATATCACCAATATTAAGCCCAAATGCTCTTGCTGCTCTTGCATCAAATGAGACAAGTAGCTCGCCTGAATAATCGGCGGGCCACCATTCACCGGCCGTGATCCGACTCCCAGCAGAAGGCGGCCTTCGCGCCCAAGTTAAACCACGGTCCCCCTTCAATATCCAAGCAAAGTCGGGCGGCACCGTAATCGCCTCCACGGGCACCCCCTTCATTCGTGTGATACGACCCCTCAGCATTGGAACGCGTTGAACCGCTCCTACTCCCGGATGATTTGACAACAATTCATCAAATGCCTTCGTCTGTGTTGGTTGGATATCAATGAAATAATAACCAGGGGCCTCTTCCGGAAGGACTTGTTGAATTTGACGTTCTAAGTTGTGCTCAAGCAACGCGACAGCGACCAATACTGTCAGACCTAAGCCAAATGATAGAAGAGCGGCCGTCATAGGCGCACCCGGACGATGCAAGTTCGCAAAGGCCAATCTAATCAATGGATGGCGAATGCGTGGCATCCGACGCAGACCAGCAATCATTGCGGCACCCGTTAGCCGGAAAATTCCAAAAACCAGCGCAGAGCCAACGATATACCAGGCGGCAATTTCGGGTCGGACGGCGGTTGCCATAGCGATCACACAGATGAAAATTGAGAGAACAGCCAATGCGAAGTAAAACCGCCGCGGTGGTCGGCCCGATAGAGCCTCAACATCCGAACGGAAGAGAGTGGTCGCACGAACTTCGCCCGCCAATCCGAGGGGCCAAAGCGTAAAGATCGCCGCGACCAAAACCCCAAAGGTGGCAGCAGTAATCAATGGAACCGGATAGAAACCGAATTCAGCAGTCATCGGCAGCTGACTTTCCAGTAGTGGCGATATTAACACCGGTGTAAACACACCCACAGTCACACCTACCAAGTTGCCAATCGACGCCATCAGACCAATCTGCAGAGCATAGGTTCGAATTATCGTCTTACTTGACGCGCCTAAACATTTCAGCGTCGCAATGGAGTGGACTCGCGCATTCATATAGGACCGAACGGAGTTACCCACACCGACCCCACCAACCAACAAAGCGGTTAAACCTATGAGCGATAAAAACAAGGCCACTCGTTCCACAAACCTCTGGATGCCAGGAGCTGCATTTTCGACATCTCGAACCCGCCAACCCGCACCTGGAAAACGCGCATCGAGCTTAGAACGCCATTCCCCGAGCACTTCATCAGGCAGTAGCGCAAGGCGATATTGATAGCGAATTAGGCTCCCCGGCTGGATCAAACCCGTAGCCTTGATTGCAAGCTCCGAGACAATGACGCGCGGGCCCAGTCTAAAAGCTTGCGTCCCGCGATCTGGTTCGCGCTCGAGAATAGCGGACACAACAAACTCTGCACTGCCGATCTTGAATATACCCCCGGGTTTTATATCCAAGTATTGTAAGACACGTGGGTCAACGACCGCGCCCCAGCGGCTTTGTTTTTTTGTCAGGGCCGCGCCCAAACCCATACCATCGCGTAAATGAAGTTTGCCGAAGAGCGGATAGTTGTGGTCTACACTCTTCAATTCGACCAGTCGCTGTTTTATGCCGTCGACACGACGGGCCATTGTACGCAGTTCTGTCACCAAGGAGACAGCATCGCTATTTTCACGCAACCAATTTAGTTGTTCAACGGAAGCTTGGCGGTGCGTGAACATCAGGTCGACATCACCCCCTAATAGCACCCGGCCTTCCGCTTTGAGGCCTACTTTAAGAGCAGTTGCAACTGAGCCAATACCAGCGACAGAAGCGACGCCTAACGCTAAGCAAGCAATTAAGATTCGAAAACCTTTAAAACCGCTACGCAGCTCACGGCGCGCAAACTGCCACGCTATTACCCATCCGCCCATTTAAACAGTGCTCGGTTGGCTGAGAGGTGTCTGCTCTTCGACGCGCCCGTCAACCATTCGAACCACCCGGTCACAGCGCTGAGCCATCGCAGTATCGTGGGTGATTAGCATTAGCGTCGTTCCAGAACGCTTCGCCATCCCAAACATCAATTCGACGACCCGTGCTCCGGTGTCGCCATCCAAATTGCCGGTTGGCTCATCTGCTAACAACAAACGCGGCTCTATGGCGAACGCGCGCGCCAAAGCGACACGTTGCTGTTCCCCGCCTGACAATTGCCCAGGGTAATGCTTCAGACGCGTTGCTAACCCAACTTCAGCTAGAGCCTCACCAGCCCGTTGAAATGCGTCGTCTCGGCCCGCCAACTCCATCGGAACAGCAACATTTTCATGTGCAGTCATCGTCGGTATCAAATGGAAGGATTGGAAGACGATACCCACATGATCTCGCCGGAATTCCGCTAAGGCATCTTCGTTGAGCGCGGAAATTTCCCGCCCAGCAACTAAAACTCGGCCTGAAGAGATATGTTCCAAACCCGCAATCACCATGATCATGGAGGTTTTACCGGAGCCGGACGGCCCCACCACCCCGATGGACTCACCCTTCGAAACCGAAAGGTCAACACCTCGTAGGATGTTGATCTCCCCAGCATCACTCTTAAGTATAAGCTCCACTTCTTTGAGATGAACCATCGGTTCAACCATAGAGACCTGATTCATGCTCGACCCGATTCAAAAAATTTTCCCAAATATGCTCTGGCGTCTTGCGAAGTTGCCTAGTGCATATGGCAAACATTCCCTCCAAATCAACGTTTTACTGGTCTTAACTCTGTTCTCTCTTGTATTTGATATATCTGCCAAGGCACAAACTCATGATATCCAAATTATCGCCTTAGGTAACAGTTTGATCGCCGGCTACGGTTTATCGAAGAGCGAGGCATTTCCCAGCCGTTTGTCCGCTGCGCTAAATGACAAGGGTATTCCAACGAAAATAGTAAATGCCGGAGTTTCAGGAGACACAACATCCGGCGCCCTTCAACGCCTCGACTGGCTATTGGATCGACCATTCAAACTCGCTATTATCGAACTCGGCGCTAATGATGCGTTGCGGGCTGTGCCCCCCGCTATCACTCGGCGAAATTTAGAAATCATTATCTTGAAGCTAAAGGCAACGGGAGCAAGAATTTTACTAGCGGGCATGAAAGCGCCACGAAATCTTGGACCAGATTTTGCTGGGAAATTCGACCCAATTTTCCCCGAATTAGCGAAATCACACGATCTTCACTTCTATCCGTTCTTCCTCGACGGAGTAGCAGCCAAACCTAACCTAAATCAGGAAGACGGTATGCATCCTAATTCTAAAGGAATTGGGATTATCGTCGAGCGTATACTGCCATTCGTTATGCAGGCCCTCGGAAAGGAATAAATGTGAGTGACCAAAAAAAGTTTTTAGTGGCACATGCCAGTTCACAGAAATGGCAAGATGCGGCAGCCGAAGTTGTCCTCAGCTTGGATAATGTCACGGCTCAGCACCGTCTCGGCTTCCTCTACGTTACAGATGACTATTCCGAATCACTCAAAGATATCTCGGATTTCCTCAAGCAGGCCACTGGTGTACCGCACTGGATCGGAACAGTTGGATTTGGTATTTGCGCGCCGGCCACCGAATATTTTGGCAAAGCGGCGATGTCCGTCATGCTCGCACCTATCCCAGAGGAGGCATTTCGGATTTTTAACGGGGTGAAGGACGATGTAACTAAAGTGGTCAGGAATATGAAGGAGTGGATCGGTGATATGCCACCTTTAATTGTTACGCATGCCGACCCGCGAAACCAAAACGTCCCGCAAATTATTGAGGACCTCTCGCGTGAAACCAACG
This sequence comes from Rickettsiales bacterium, assembly GCA_002724555.1. GTDB lineage: Bacteria > Pseudomonadota > Alphaproteobacteria > UBA8366 > UBA8366 > UBA6544. The sequence goes on along the minus strand of PBOZ01000059.1, from coordinate 58,359 downwards.
GTTTTTTGATTGGAGGACTAACGGCATCACGCGGTGCACATCCGCAACTCGCCGAAGAGGTGGCGGAAGGCGAAGTATCCGGTGTCATCATGTCGCTCGAAGCGGTCCCCGCTGTAGCAGCGTTAACACAAGGCTGCTCCCCCATCGGCGAGATTCACCGTATTACGTCCTGCGAGAAAAATATCTTGATTGAGATTGACGAGAAACCAGCGCTCGACGTGTTCAAGGAAGACATTGGTGAAGTTCTCGCGCGCGATTTACGCAAAGCAGCCGGATACATTTTCGTGGCATTACCTGTCAGTGGATCTGACACGGGCGATTATCTCGTCCGGAACCTGACCGGTATTGACCCCGAAAAGGGCTTGTTGGCGATTGGAGAGTACGTAGATCCGGGTGATCCTATTATGTTCTGCCGTCGTGATCATGACAGCGCTGTGGGCGATATGCGACGCATGTTAAAAGATCTTCGGAAACGTGCTGGCAAGGCCCCAATTCGTGGCGGCCTATATTACTCATGCTGCGCACGCGGGCCTAACCAATTTGGCAACAACAGCGAGGAGCTAGGCCTAATTGCTGAAGAGCTTGGGGACTTCCCATTGGTCGGCTTCTTCGCTAATGGCGAGATTAGTAATAATCGGCTTTACGGGTATACAGGGGTGCTTACGCTATTTCTATAATTCCTGTCTTTAGAGGATATTAAAGTGGTTCGCCTTTTTGTCGGCCTACCAATTCCTGCTGACATTAGGTTAAGTCTTTCCATGATATCCGCTGGTCTGCCCGGCGCCAAATGGGTCAAAGAGGACAACTTTCACGTCACCCTTCGGTTCATCGGGGAAGTGGACGAAGGCCTCGCTGACGATATAGATGCTACATTGAGTCAGTTGAACCACGCATCTTTTCATCTCTCTCTTAAAGAGGTCGGTTATTTTGGCAAGCCAAACGCTGCCCGCGCCGTCTGGGCTGGCGTGGCAAAAAATGAAAACCTAATGCATCTTCACGCCAAAATCGAAACTGCGTTACAACATATGGGACAACCTGCGGAAGAGCGCAGATACACGCCACACGTCACACTCGCTAGGTTGCGCGGTACACCGAAGACCCGGCTAAATGAGTATATCGCGGGACATATGAACTTTAAGGCGAGACCGTTTCATGTAGGGAATTTTACACTCTTTTCGAGTTACTTATCCTCTGCAGGTGCTATTTATAATCCCGAAGCAAAGTATACCCTGGAGTGATTATCACCCATGAATTTCAAGCTATCTTCGCGCGGATGTGGGCTTAAAATTTGTACCGGTACGCCTCGAATTAACACCAACGGATAAATTTATGTCCATCTCTTGCAATGATTTCAACACATTCTCGCTGAGTAAAAGTACGATATTGTGAAGGCTCAGTAATACGACTTGTGAGTCAGGGTAGGCAGACTTTACAAAATCTTTGCTAGAGGAATTTTAAACCCGAAAAACATTTTAACCCACCCCTGCACGCTAAATATCGGCTTAATCCTCAAAGGCCTAAAAAGTATGGGTTTAATTTTTGTTATTTCTCGCTTCGACGGAATTCGATTGATAGATCAAATCGGGGTAGCTATTTCCTCATTCTTTAATTATGACTGTAAATTAGGAGAGACCACAAAATGGTCGAAAAGCTCACTCAACACCAAAAAATATCTGCGCTCACAGAATTGTCCGATTGGACACTGGTCGACGAACGAGACGCTATAAAAAGAAATTTCACTTTTGCCAATTTTAATGAAGCCTGGGGTTTCATGAGCCGAATTGCGCTGGAAGCAGAACGCATGGATCATCATCCGGAATGGTCTAATGTTTGGGCTACGGTTGACATCACACTATCAACACACGCGTGTAATGGCTTAAGTATCCGGGATGTAGCGCTTGCGAGATTTATTGATAAAATCGCGTAAACTGGAAATCCGCTTTGGAGACTGGCCGATGCCTTATTTGAACCGCCTAATCGTCCTATTCGCACTGCTAACTGCGTCTCCAGCAATGTCAGATCAATTTCGCGAAGGCCTACGCGCTCTGCAACTTAAGGAGAATGACAAAGCAGCAGAGATTTTTCACAGGCTTGCTGCAGACGATAACCGGGACGCTCAATTCATGCTCGGCGTGCTGCACGAAGGTGGATATGGTGTCAAAAAAGATTTTAACGAAGCTGCTCAATGGTATCTTAGAGCCGCGAAGGCTGGCCTTTCCTCTGCACAGTATAACCTTGGCATTTTTTATCAGTTCGGCCAAGGCGTGCGTAAAAGTGATGCCGAGGCTTTCGTTTGGCACAGCCGCGCCGCAAGCCAAGGGCACGCATCCGCTCAAAACAATTTAGCCTCACTTTATTTTGCGGGTAATGGCGTTGATAAGGATCCAATGGAAGCCTGGAAATGGTATGAGGTCGCAGCTACGAAACTCACAGGCAACGCGAAATCCATCGCCTTAAAAAACCGCGATAAAGTTGGCCAAACCTTGAGCACTGACCAACTCTCCGCCGCGAAGCGACGCGCCAACGATTTTCGTCCCGTGCGAGAGTAAAACTTAGGTTGGAGCTAACCGTATCGCACTATCAAGGCGTATTACCTCGCCATTCAAAATGGGATTTGCCACCATATGCAATACGAGTGACGCATACTCCTCAGGCGTGCCAAAACGAGATGGGAACGGCAGGGTTTGCGCCAGGCTATCCTGCACATTATCCGGTAACCCCATCAGCATCGGCGTCGCAAATAGCCCAGGCGCGATTGCGAGTACACGAATACCGTGGCGGGCAAACTCGCGCGCCGCTGGTAACGTTAACCCAACAACCCCGCCTTTTGACGCCGAATAAGCCGCCTGGCCTACCTGCCCTTCATAGGCCGCGACTGACGCCGTATTAACTACCAATCCACGCTCGCCATCCGTGTTTGGTTCGCGCGTCATCATGTCCGCCGCCGCGAGACGCATAATATTAAATGTCCCAATAAGATTGATATTGATTACACGGGCGAATTGCTCGAGGTTCATTGGCCCGCTCCGTCCAACGATCCGCCCCGGTGTGCCAATTCCCGCACAATTAATACAAATCGCGACTGGGCCGTTCACATCCCGTGCTGCGTCAACGGCTGCTTTTCCAGATGCTGCATCCGCGACATCACATTCAAATGCAACGCCGCCAATATCCTTAGCAACCGTGTCTGCAGCCGATTTATTGATGTCCAGCACGGCAACTTTTGCACCAACTTTTGCCAGAGCCCGAGCCGCACCGGCTCCGAGCCCAGATCCTCCGCCTGTCACGATGGCTGGCAGTCCTTGTGCGTTCATCATGTCCTCTCAATTCTAAAATCCAATTCCTATAAACGGTATAGCAAAATGGCACAATTGTCCCCACGTCCGATGATTGCTTAAATAAAATAGCTATAGATTGAAGGCATAAAAGGTAACAGCGCTAGCCCAAATCAACGGTTAAAGTTTCGACCTGAACAGAACCTACAGAAATCTCCAAAAGCCCTGAAAATCAGGACTGGTTGGGGTTGTAAGAACAACTACGACACGATTTATAGCTATATAAAGCAGTAATTTACTTTCAATTATTATGCTGCATTTTATCCTGATAAATGAAACCCTTACGTGTATCCGTAACGCGCTCATGCAGCGCTACTGCAGCGGGCGCCATATCGTATTCAGGTGCCGGTTCCATCTCAAAGTTGCCGTTTTTGTCTTTACCGCGCACCAACGTCGCGGCATCCGGAACTCCTGTCACCTGGCGGACACTTGGCGTCACGTAACGAAGCGCAAGTCCAATCCGTCGGTCATCCGAACGGTTTGGAGCCGAGGCATGTGCAATATTTACGTGATGAAGTGATATTTCGCCGGGCTCTACGATGATGTCAATCGCTTGATCCTCGTCGATATCGTGCTTCATCACTTGCCCACGAGTTAAAAGATTATCTTTATCAAATGTGTCTTTATGTTCAATTGAGGCCCACCGGTGCGAGCCCGGCATCATCTTCATGCAGCCGCTCTCGACACTGGACGGCGAAAGTGCCAGCCACGCCGTTACCACCTCCTGACTACTGAGACCCCAATAATTACCGTCTTGATGCCAGGAGACGAAACCAGGATCCCCTGCTTCCTTAATGAACAGGCTGGTTTGCCAACAAAGTATGTCTGGACCCAGAATATCTTCAACAGCGTCTAGAATCTCAGGCCGGCGCACGACATCTGCCATCCAAGTCTGCACCAAATGGAGTTTTTGGCGTCGCCCACCATCTAAATATTCTGGGTGCGCGCACTCGAATGTTTCCAGAGCGGACCGACATTTTCTGGCTTCTTCCCTGCTCATTACAGAAATCGGATAGACGACGCCGTCACGATGGTAAGCGTCAACCTGCTCGTCTGTTAGTTTTATAGTCATAATCATCAATATTGTCGGCCAATCTGGCTTGAGGTCAAGACATCCTGAAGGTCATTGAACCTGGCGCATGATGAGCGTAGGTTTGCGCTGTAACTCCAAACAAAGAGTGGGCGGCTCGTGCCGCGCGAAGTACAAGGAATTTGCCTTATGTCGTATATCGCCTCCCGGATGAACCGGGTTAAAACTTCACCGACCATGGCCGTCACGGATAAGGCCCGCGAGATGAAAGCAGCGGGTGAAGATGTTATCGGGCTCGGTGCCGGTGAACCGGATTTCAATACACCAGAATTTATTCAGGAAGCCGCGATCAAAGCGATGCGAGATGGTAAGACCAAATATCCGCCAGTTCCAGGCATCCCTGAGTTACGCGAGGCTGTGTGCCGTAAGTTTGAGCGCGAAAACGGACTCAAATATACGCCAGATCAGATACAGGTCGGTGTTGGTGGCAAACAAATCATTTTTAACGCGATGATGGCAACGCTGAACCCAAGTGATGAAGTCATCATCCCAGCTCCCTATTGGGTGAGTTACGTCGACATAGTCGCCTTCGCCGAAGGCACGCCCGTGATAGTGCAATGCACCCAAGCAAACGGTTTCAAAATGTCCCCCGAACAATTGGAAGAAGCAATCACGCCAAAGACCAAATGGCTTATGCTTAATAGCCCTTCCAATCCATCAGGCGCGGCCTACACCGCATCGGACCTAAAGGGTTTGGCAGAAGTACTAATGCGACACCCTCACGTGCATATCTTCACAGACGATATTTACGAGCACGTCACTTACGACGATTTCCAATTCGCCACTATCGCCCGTGTCGAGCCAGGCCTCTATAGCCGTACCCTAACGCTGAACGGTGTCTCAAAAGCATACTGTATGACTGGCTGGCGAATTGGCTACGGGGCCGGTCCCAAAGAAATGATTAAATCGATGAACGTGCTGCAGTCACAGAGCGTATCCGGCGCCTGTTCGATCAGCCAGTGGGCATCCGTTGCCGCGCTGGACGGCGACAACGGCTTCATCAACGAACACAATAAAGTCTTCAAAGAACGTCGAGATCTTGTCGTGAGCATGCTAAACCAGTCCAAAGGCCTGAATTGTGCCACACCCGAGGGGGCATTCTATGTCTACCCATCCTGTGAAGGTACGTTGGGCATGAAGACTGAAGACGGCGTGGTGATCGAAAACGATGAGACTTTTGCCGCGCAACTTCTGGAAAAAACTGGCGTTGCCGTCGTCTTCGGCGCGGCCTTTGGCCTCTCTCCTCAGTTCCGTATCTCCTACGCCTATGCTACCCAAGACCTAGAAGAGGCGTGCCGCCGCATACAAAGCTTTTGCGGCTCTCTTAGCTAAGTAACCTATTTATCCAATATTGCTGACCTACGACATTATGCACGTATTAAGGTAATTTAAACGTTATTAAAGAAAGCAGCTTGATCCAACGGGATCATTTCGTTTCGCATGAAAGGATGGCGACTACTTCAACACACCTGACTAAAGACCTTGGCGCACTTTCGGTAGCACTTCTTCTGCCATAATATGCATTTGCTCGGTGACTTGGTTATGCGGCATTCCAACCCACTGAATGCCGCAGAAAAGCAAATTGAAGCCAATCGGCTTTGCTAACGCAATAATCTGTTCAGTCACTTCGTCGGCCGAACCAAAAACAAATCGGTCGTCCAAAAGCTCATCAAAATCCATACCAAGGTCGTCGTCGCCTTTCGGCATTGCCTTATCTTGCCCCCATTCGTGATAAGCTTTGTACTTAGCTTGAAGATAGGGCCGTGCTAGTTTAATCGCTTCCTCACGTGTACGGGCAACGAAAATTTCTCGCATCATCGGCAAATCGCCGGGTAAGGATTTGCCAACCTCGTCCAAGGTCCGCTTATAAAGATCCATTTGTCGCAATATTGTCTCGATTTTGTTATGAGGATTGATTATCCACGCGTCCGACATCCTAGCGGCGCGTTTAATAGCAATATCCGCGTTAGCGCCTATCCAAAAAGGCGGGGTGGGTTTCTGCAATGGTTTAAGCGGGCATGTCGCCCCTTCGAGTTCGAAATGAGAACCGATCATATCAACCGAGTTTTCTGTCCAGAGGCGCCGCACCGCTTCCAAGTTCTCTTCAAATCGCTTTCCGCGTTCCGCCATCGGCGATCCATGACCCTTAAATTCCACGTCACGGTATCCGATTCCTGTTCCAAAAATAAAATTACCGCCACTCATGACGTCTATTGCAGCAAATTGCTCAGCGATATCCATCGGTTTGTGTAATGGCAGCAGATTCACAGCACTGATTAGCTTTAAATTGCGCACTTGCGCGGCGAGAAAAGCGAGCATAGATGTCTGATGAAAATACTGGAATGGTGCACCACTAAAGTGACTTGGCACCGCAACGCCCCAATAACCTAAATTTTCGGCCAGTTTTACCTGCTTCGAAAGGTCTTCCAAACGCACTTCCATATCATCACCGGTAGGGTATTGCCCACGCAACACCATGATGAGGTCCATCACCATTTGGTATCTCCGATCATTTCACGTAATAATGAATTTATCACAGATTTGGCTAATAAAATATCGTGCCTTTCTGGCAGGTCGACCGGCGTGGTTGTTAAGAGTAACACACACCCGGTAGAATGGGATTCCTGCTTGCAAGCATAAACATTTACAAAGATAAAATTAGAGAGATGAAACAGCCAGACAATTGGGGATGGAAAGCACGTATCGGTATGTTCATCGTGGGTGTAGAGGCGGTACCTGAAGCTGAATGGTGGGCGATGTTGCCCCCAGGTGTGTCTTTACATATAGCGCGTGTTACGGCGTCAACTCCGTGGGCTAAATGGTCTTCGAACGGCGAAGAGGTTGAATTCCAAAACGACCTGGCGCGGGGGGCCACACAATTCGCCGCAATGCATCTTTCTGCGGTCTTAATCGGACATACTTCAAGCAGTATTATCGGCGGCAAAGGTTGGGATGCAGCTGTTGTTAAACGCCTGTCAAAATCTGGGCCAGACGGCAGAGTAGCAACGACGAACGGCCTCGACTGCCAGGCGGCACTCCGTATCTGCGATGTCAAACGACCCTTTCTCATCTTTCCCGCATGGTTCAACGATCGAACCATCAAGGAAGGTTGCCACTATTTCAGCGATCGCGGTTTCGCCCCAGCGGGGCAAATGCGTTTTAACCCCGGTCAAGACTGGCAGGGCGTACCGCCCAATAAACTCTACGCTCAAGGCATGGGATTCGACCAGGATATAGATTCCCTCTACAGGCAAATACGCACCGGATGTCCGCCCGAGGCTGACGGCATTTTGATTGCCGGGACTGGCTTCCGATGCATCTCCATCCTGGACGCCTTAGAGAAAGTACTTCAGCGACCCGTTATTTCTGCCAATCAAGCTAGCCTGTGGCATTGCCTGCGCCTCTCCGGTCTGCAAGACCGAGTCGACGGTTATGGCAGTTTACTGTCCAAAAAGTAATGGCAAAAACAGAACAAACAACGCAATGGAACCCATTCCAATTTGATAAATAAAAAATTACTCAAATCCCGCTTTTCGAAGTCCGTTTAGGAGAATTTCTGAGTGTTCTTTATTTTCGAAAATCTGATTTTCTCCACGAAGTAGACTTGGGATAAAATCCGGGGCGGACTTTGAAAGTGACTTATGATGCTCGTCAAGAAGTGATTTATTACCAATTTCGGCAGCGTATGCGATCATCATCGCGCGACGGATGGGGGCATTAGGAGATGCTTGTATTGCTTTATTTGCCCACAATTCGAATTCTGCTTTGTCTTTTTGGATAAATGCGCACATCGCTAGCGCGAGAAATGCTACGTGCATACCTCTATCTTTAGGACTTAATAAGATTGCCATGTTCGCATGAATTTTTGCTCTCTCAAAAATACCCGAATGTGCTTCACAACAAGCCCACCACCGAAGAACATTGGAATCATTTGGGTTGAGATTGTGCGCTTTTTCAAAATCCAAATTCGCAGCGGAATAATTGCCCTCTCTTAACCTGGCTAGACCTCGACTATGATAAGCCATGTATGAGTTGGGTAGTTGCGCAAAGAATGTGTCTGCCCATTGCGTCGCAAGTGAGGTCGCATTCGATGGATCTTCACCCCAACGAAATAAACTTTTCATTGCATATCCACGACAGATTACTTCGTAAGCTTTACCACACTTGGAATCAAGATTTACCGCGTCAACAGCAAGGTTAATTGCGTCGTCCAAAACATTGGGAAGGCGTTCATCAATTGCTTTATTAAAAAGGCTATTAGCCCGCCAGGCCTTTTCATGCGCCTCGTCAAACACGCGCTCCCCCTTGCCAATTCTATCGAGTTCAGCATGAGAAATCTGCAAATCTATGGTACTAACAACTTGCCGAGTAACATTTTCTTGAAGATCAAATACATCTTCAAGACTGCCGTCGTAACGTTCCGCCCAAATATGTCCACCATCTTTTGCATCGATAAGTTGCGCCGTAATTCTTACTTTTTGTCCGGCTTTGCGAACACTTCCTTCCAAAATAAAACGAACGCCAAGTTCTTTTGCTACGCCCTTAATATCAATTCGTTGGCCTTTGTAGCTAGAAGAGGAATTACGATCGATGACAAGCAAATTTTCAAAACGAGACAATTCAGTAATAATATCTTCAGCCATCCCATCTGCGAAGAAGTCCTGCTCGGGATCGCGAGACATATTGTCAAAGGGCAGTACCGCTATTGAAGGCTTGTCAGTTAACACATTTGTGTCCAATAAATTACCACTTTGAATATTTTCGGAAATTGAAACCTCAATTTTGTATACACGCACAGGCGCCGAGACGTGTTTTACCTCGTGTTCTCCCAGATCTTCGAAATTCGCTTGGACGCGATTACGGACTTGATCGAAGACACCACCCGAGATGGATATTCCCCCTGGCTCCGCAAGGGCCTCAAGACGAGCTGCAATGTTGACGCCTTCACCATAAATATCTTCACCATCATCAATAACGTCACCCAGATTTACGGCCATCCTAAACTTTAGCGAACTTGTCCTGAGTCCCGTTTGCATTTCAATTGCACAGTCGACAGCATCCTGAACCGATTGAAATTCAGCTAAAAAACCATCTCCAGTGTGTTTAATAATACGACCATTTAACCGAGAAATTGTAGGATTAATAACTTTCGCTCGGGCAGACTTTAATTCAGAAACTGTGCCTTCAGTGTCCTGCTCAACGAGTTTGGTATATCCAGCGATGTCGGCTATTAATACAGCGGATAAGCGCCTACTTGGTTCTTGCTCGTCCATCCGTCCTACGCCTATTCCAAACAGATTTATGGCTGTAAATAAGAATAGGGTTATTTTAGGATAAATTCCATCCGCTTCGTCAACTTGATGCCATTTAATTGGGTATCTTAGTTGAAAGAAAAATTTAAAAATTTACTACCAAAATCAAAATAAACTTTTGGCATAAGGCTAGTATTGGCATAGCTCCAATCATTATTGATAGGTCCTTAGACGAAAGGGATGCCTTTGACGAAAAAGTTGAAGTAACACTTGGCGTACCTAGATCAAACCGAATTCACCAAACGGCCCCGGACGACAGCGGGTCGACACAGCTTGCCAATCGGCGCAGAATACTGAGGGTTTCAATACAGGAGTTCGATATTGACCACTGCCATCCACACTACCTATCACTTGATCCGCAATGAATTGATCCACGTCGCAGTGGCTATACTTGCGGTCCTCGCAGCCGCGATCCCGTTAGCCCCTCTTTCAGCGGGGACCAGCCAAAACTGCAATTATAGAGCTACCGGCGACCCAGTTGTATTCAGGCCACCCCCAAACGGAACCAAAATACGTTTCGAAGACGTCGGGCTGCGCGCTGGTACAGAGCAAACCCGCCGTGAGGTCGACTATACATCACGGGCTGGTGCCGAGACAGAAATGGAATGGACAATCCAAATGGCGAGCGGACGGGCGCTCGCAGTACGCACTTTCCTAGGTTTGTTGCAGACCGAGACCTCAAACGGCACTACTAATAAATTCAACCGAAAACATTATGCGACTTTATGGCCACTCGATTCCGGTAAAAGCGTCGAATTCGACCTCACTACTTCTTCCACTGGCGGTGCGAAATATACATCCCGTGTTTCAATGTGCGTAAGCCGTTTCGAAAAAGTCATCCTTGCTGCCGGCGACTTCGATGCCGTAGTTATTGATACTTATCAGCAAGTCGTGCAAGGAGGCAAAAAGCTTCCCTTTGATGAGTTATATACCCGTTATTGGTATGTCCCACAATTTGGAATTTACCTCCAGCGCGTTCGAGCTATGTTCCGTGAAAAACGCGAAGTTTTGAAGCAAACACGTCGCGCAATAAGCATCAGCAAATAACCTCTCAACCGGCCAGCCGCCTCGCGGTTTCTATGAAAAGGTCAACATCCGATTCTGCTGTTTCGAAATTTGTCACCATACGTATAAGTGAACCTTCTGGCTCCCATCGGTAAAACATGAACCCATCCGCTAAAAGGCCCTCTATGACTGGTAGTGGCAGTCGGACAAATAACTCGTTTGCTTCGACTGGATAGGCAAACTCAACACCTGAAATCGCGCTCAACCCTGCCGCCAAGCGTGTCGCCATCGTATTTGAATGCCGCGCGTTACGCCGCCAAAGATTGTCGTCTAGATAGGCATCAAACTGCGCTGAAAGATACCGCATCTTGGAAAACAAATGTCCGCCCCGTTTGCGGCGATATCCCGCTTCCTTTGCTAAGGCAGTATCAAAAAACAAGATTGCTTCCGCGCACATGGCGCCGTTTTTTGTCGCGCCAAAAGATAGCGCATCAACACCCAATACATGACTGCAAGCCGCTGGCGAAACTTTCATTGCCTCAATCGCATTGGCGAACCGTGCCCCATCCATGTGAAGCTTAAGCCCATGCGCTTTGCAGACAGCCGAGATTGCTCTCAGCTCATCGGGGGTGTAGATGGTGCCCGCTTCTGTAACCTGCGTAACGCTAACTGCGGCAGGTTGCACATGATGGACAACATCAGCGCCATTGATAGCAAAGTTCAACGCATCGGCAGTCATCTTACCGGCCTGACCACCGACAGTAACGAGTTTCGCGCCGCCGGAAAAAAACTCCGGCGCACCGCATTCATCTACATTCACATGGCTGTCGGGATGACAATAGATAGCCCCGAAGGGCGGCGTCATGGTTGCAAGCGCCAATGCATTGGCCGAGGATCCAGTCGCCATCAAGATCACTTCTGCCTTGGGCGCCTCGAACAATTCGCGGAGTTTCTTGACCACATTCTTAGTCACCTCATCAGCGCCATATGGCATTGCAGAGCCATTATTAACTGCACCAAGAGCCGCCAAAATTTCAGGTGACACACCGCTGACATTATCGCTACAGAAGTTCATTGGACAACCCCTTCTCCGAGGTGAATTAATCCCAATTTCTTACCAGTACGTGCGTCAATTAAAACCAGCGCTTCACGGCCATCTGTCTTTTCCAACCGAACGAGGATTCGGTTGCCTTCAATCCGCGTCTCTTTGATGCGCGCTCCCTTTGGAACGGCGACAGCTGTTTCTATAAACTTATCTAAATGTGGCGGCACATTTTCATCCGTTTTAAGTTTTGAGATGATGCCATAGGCAAGAAAGCCGAATGCCACAAATATTAATACACCAAGAAAAATAACGAGGGCCTTGAGCGGTTGCATGATTTAGGTCCAGTCTTATTCGTATGACCAATACAGAATCCAAAAGCGACACACATATCGTCACTCCCGAAGCCGGTTTACGACTGGACCGGGGTCTTACAGACGCCCTTCCCGATTTATCGCGAAACCGCGTGAAGCAACTTATCAACGATGGCTTAGTCGCTGCAAAGAACGGGACGATAACGGACCCCTCATATAGGGTCAAACCAGGCGATACGTTTAAAATCTCGGTACCGCCACCTGAGGATTCAGTATTGCGAGGCGAGGAAATTCCACTAAACATACATTACGAAGATGACTCCCTTCTCGTCATCGATAAACCTGCTGGTTTGACAGTGCATCCAGGGGCCGGTCAACCAAACGGAACATTGGTAAATGCACTCATTGCGCATTGTGGTGATAGTCTCTCTGGGATCGGTGGAGTGCGTCGGCCCGGTATTGTCCACCGCCTCGACAAAGATACAAGCGGTCTCATGGTGGCGGCAAAATCCGACTCGGCTCATTTGGCCCTGTCCACGCAATTTGAAGCGCGAACTATAAAACGAGCCTATCAGGCATTTGTCTGGGGCGCATTGACACCGTCCGAAGGCAAAATCGAGAGCAATATCGGCCGTAGCCATCGCAACCGAACTAAAATGGCTGTCGTTTCAGACGACCGCGGTAAACAAGCATTGACCCACTATCGCACAATCGAACGCTTTGGCCTCATCGCCACACTTCTCGAATGTCGCCTCGCAACGGGCCGCACACACCAAATTAGGGTACATCTGGCTCATATTGGGCATCCACTTTTAGGTGACCCAACCTACAGCAGATCAACCGACGCGCGGCGCAGCTCACTCTCGCTCGAAACAAATTCATTTATAGACAAGCTTGGTCGGCAAGCCTTACATGCGGCGGAAATTGGTTTCAAGCACCCTCTCTCAGGCGATTACCTTAGCTTCACAAGCTCGGCACCAAAAGACATGCAAATGTTGCGGCATCGACTTATTTCCGACACAAACATCGTATAGATTAGAATTGTTCTAAATAATCCTTGAAATTTGTTGAAGTGATCCCCATTTGGCAAACAGTCGTATAGAGTGCTAAAGTGCATCTATCAGGAGACCCGAAGCCATGACATCTTTACCAAGCGCGATTTCAATTAGTCCGGAAAGCAACCTGCAGCGCTACTTGCAAGAAATTCGTCGCTTCCCCATGTTGGAAAAAGGGGAAGAATATATGCTTGCAAAGCGTTGGCTCGAGCACACTGATACAGCGTCTGCACACAAGATGGTAACAAGCCACTTACGCTTGGTCGCCAAGATTGCTTCAGGTTATCGCGGCTATGGCTTACCGCTCGCAGAATTAATTTCTGAAGGTAATATTGGACTGATGCAAGCAGTCAAACGCTTTGATCCTGAGCGTGGTTTTCGTCTGGCAACTTATGCGATGTGGTGGATACGCGCCGCGATTCAAGAATATATTTTGCATTCCTGGTCGCTCGTTAAAATTGGCACCACGGCAGCTCAGAAAAAGCTATTTTTTAACCTTCGTAAGCTAAAAGGGCAAATCCAAGCGTTCGAAGAAGGTGATCTTACACCGGAACATGTAGGAGAAATTGCCGAACGGTTAGATGTCTCAGAGGCTGAGGTTATCTCCATGAATCGGCGCATGGCTGGATCTGATCATTCGCTGAATGCCCCACTTCGAGCCGATACAGATGGTGAGTGGATAGATTGGCTCACCGATGATTCGGAAAGCCAAGAAACTCGACTGGCCGAGTCAGAAGAATATTCTATGCGCCAAAACTTGCTTCGGGACGCGCTTCAATTCCTCAGCGATCGTGAACGGCATATCCTGACAGAAAGACGGCTAAAGGAAAGCCCCACAACGTTGGAAGACCTCAGCAAAGTGTATTGCATAAGCCGCGAACGTGTGCGCCAAATCGAGGTGCGGGCTTTTGAAAAATTGCAAAAAGCCATTCGAAACGCGGCTATAGAAAACAATATGTCGTCAGCTGAAAGTTAGCCATAAAACATTGGGGCTATTCACTTTCTTTACTCGCAACACTGTCTATCGTTTCATCATCTTTAATATTTGCCACGGCCGGCTGTTGTTTAGAGGAGGCGGGCAGGTGACGTCCTCTAACTTCCGGACCCCATTCCTTTACAAGAGATTCTTGTCGGCTAGCGATTGCGTGCCGTTTTGCTTCGTGGCGGACAACGAGATAAGCCGACATTATCGGCGACATTAAGAAGACTAGCATCCAGCCCGCGGCGGCAGAACTGTACATGATCATTAGAGCAGACGGGTCAAAAACCAACTCAATAACGCCGGTAATCGTGTTTTTGCCGGTCCAAAGATTAAACGCATATGGCAGACACCCCGCAAAATTAAGGTAACCGATTGCACGCGCTGTTACTTTACCAGGCCGCACATCTACAATGTACGCGACAATTGACGGTGCCATACCAATCACCATGAGCAGAAAAGTGGGAAAGAACGCAATGCAGACGAGCGGTGCAACGACCCACGCAATGATCGTCCTACCTTTCGTCGTCCCTTGCGCTTGTTGCTCCTCTGACATCCCCCTTCTCCCTCTACGCTAAAATAACATCATGAAAACGAAAATCAGAACAGACGCAATACACGTAATGACCCCAGAAACTGTCGCTGCCATTTGAGCGCCCTTTTCACGCGCAAAATATTCACGGTTTGTTTTTTCGTATTCTACCCACTGGTCCTCCATCACTGTCTGCGCATAAGCAGCCGATGCTTGTTTAAATGCGTCTGCATCTGCTGCAACATTTCGGGGATCGTTGACCGTTCCGACTAGATGGGATAGGCGACCGGTTCGAGTAGCCTTTTTCAACCCATCTCGCACCCGTTTGCGAACGGTCCGGCTATGAAATCGCTCAACAGAAGGTTCGAGCATCGTGGCTACCGCGCCGGCTAAATCCACGAAATCCGCTTTAGCGACACGTTCCTGGAGAGTTGATAAAATCTTAACGGAAGCAATTAAAGGGATATGCAGATCAACCTTATTGTCCAAATCACGGAGGTCCGCCTGCACGTGCCGCTCCATTTTTGACGCTAGAAACGCCGCCATATTTCTATCAACGAGTGAGCTAAATTCTACGCCACTAGTCGCAAGATATTCCAATGCGGGCAATAATTGATCTGCCTCAATGACGTAATCATTGTTCAATATCGGAGATCGGCACGGTAAATTTGAATTCAAATCGTACGCGACGCGTTCGACGCCCAACCCTAGCCCAATCCGGTCCAAATTATTTCTGGATCGATCATAATCGGCAACAAACTTCTGTTGTGCCTCGCTAATTCGGGCTTGGTTTCTTTGCCAATAGGCATAAAGCTGCTCGCGCATCACCTGCACAAACGAATCACGCATATCGTCATCTTCGAGATAATGGCCAATCAACATTCCGAGACCTTCAACTGTCGCCCGAAGTTCGCGATACCTCAGAGGTGCATCTGGGTCGAGAGCCATGCACACTTTGGCTACAAGCGCATCGTCGGCCCTGTCTGCAACAACTGGGTCAGTCATCGCATCATTAACGGTTTCAATTAGTGCTTCGTCGCTAAAACCTCTACGAAGCCAAATATTCAGTGATCCATCTTTGATAGGCGTAACGGCTGCATCCCAATTTTTGACAAAGGCGTTCGCAAGTTCGCGAGGTGTCTGATATGCATTACCGTTAAAGACAAAAGGTCGGTTCGCTTTATTAGGAATTAATCTCGGCTTTGGGTTCTGTCGCAATCCATCCGACCAAAAAACCAAATCGCTTGTAGCCCAGCGCTCCTTCGGATCATCATTCAAAAGGCCCCGTAATACCTCCATCATTGTCAGAGATACTCGCTCACGCCCAACTAACGCATTATAAGAACCGTGGGTCAGCTTCTCTTCTATCACTTGTTCGTCCGTTAATTTAGCCATCGGAACATACCCGATTAACAAGGACAGGATCGTAACACCAAGCGAATATAGATCATTCGTCGATGAGCCATCGCCTCGGCCAGCGGGGAGCGCCATTCCGCTTTCAATTGTTTCGAACACGGCCGGTTGGGCAATTGCCGGTGGGGACGAGGAACAATCGCCGAGAATCATACGCGTTTGTTCAACGTCTCTATAAAATATGTTATCTGGACGGATTGCGCGGTGCGTTAGATTTTTATTACCTATAAGTTCAAGAAACTCTGCTGCGGGACGTATCAACAGCCGAGTGATCAAATCCTCATTCATCGGGCTAAAATGCGTGTCCAGACTGGGCATAACCCGTGGGCCTAATGGTCGGTCTACAATCACGATCGGGCAACGGCGGTTTTCGATTGGCCAATCGGAGACGCCCCAATCATGGGGCTTGAGTAACATCCGCGTATCAAGCATTTGAAGCGTCGGAATCTTATCGGCCCGTAATGGCAACTGCGGATCACATACCAGCGCCATAAGTGATTGTTTCTTCCCGGACACCAATGTGGATCGATAGGCTACTGCCGGAGCCACGTCGTACGATGGTAACGCCGCTCCCAAGTTTATATTAAACTTGTCCTTAAGCGTAACCGTACCGCTGACCGTATCGCCTCCGTTGCTTTCCGATGGGTTTAGGGCCATGTCGTCACATCGTCTCCGCTACCTCACGGATAATTGCAATCAGCGCCCCAAGCAAGAAATTTCTCACTCGTCCAATGCATCAAAAATTCTGTAGCTAAGCAAATTAAGTTTATAACACCTTAGTTTAAACGATGAATGGGTCACGCACCATTATTGTGTCATCCCGTTCAGGACTTGTTGAAAGCAAGGTAACAGGCACTCCAATCAATTCCTCAATACGCCGAATGTATTTGATCGCCATTTTGGGCAATTCAGCCCAAGAGCGGAACCCTTGTAAGCTTCCACCCCAACCTTCCAAAGTCTCATAAACCGGCTCCGCAATCATCTGCAATGTTGAACTAGAAGGTAAATAGTCAAATTCTTGACCATTAATTTTATACCCCACACACACCTTGATTTCGCTTAAACCGTCGAGAACATCAAGTTTCGTAAGAGCAATCCCATCTATCCCCGATAGTTTCACCGATTGGCTCACCAAAACGGCGTCAAACCAACCACACCGTCGCTCACGTCCCGTAACAGTCCCAAATTCTCGCCCTCGCTGGCCTAATAGGATCCCCATTTCATCGTCTAGTTCCGTTGGAAATGGCCCCGAACCGACGCGGGTCGTATAGGCTTTGGTAATGCCAAGAATATATTCGAGTGACTTCGGACCAAGCCCAGTCCCCGCGGCTGCCGATCCAGCGACCGTATTTGACGACGTAACGAACGGGTAAGTCCCGTGATCGACATCAAGCATGACACCTTGCGCCCCCTCAAAAAGGATTCGTTTACCAGCAGCCTGCTCCTTGCCCAATTCCTGCCAGACGGTCGCAGCATACGGCAGCAGCCTAGGCGCTAATTCTGCCAGTGAATTCATTAATTTTTCACGATCGATCTCATCTTGTCCGAATCCCCGAAGCAAAGCGTTGTGATGCACTAGGAGTTCGTCAACTTTAGCACCAAGATAACTTTGGTCTGCCAAATCGCACACGCGAATTGCACGACGGGCTGCCTTGTCTTCATAAGCTGGGCCTATCCCGCGACCAGTCGTTCCAATTTTTGCCTTACCTCGCGCCTCTTCCCGCGCCAGATCCAAAGCGCGGTGCAGTGGTAAAATTAACGGCGCATTTCCAGCTATCTTCAATCGACTAGGGTCTATTTTAACACCCTGCTCTTCGATCCGAGCAATTTCCTCCAAAAGCGCCCATGGGTCTATTACGACACCATTGCCAATTATCGAGAGCTTGTCAGGTCGAACAACTCCAGATGGAAGCAAGCTTAACTTGAAAACTTCGCCATCAATGACAAGTGTATGCCCCGCATTGTGGCCACCCTGAAAGCGCACAACGACATCGGCGCGATCCGAAAGCCAATCAACAATCTTTCCCTTGCCCTCATCGCCCCATTGTGAACCGATGACCACAACATTTGCCATTGCCGCGTCCTTATTTTCTAGTCGCCCGATAGAGCAACCGGTTTACCGTCTGCCAGAACATGTGTGCATTCTTGTTGGCGAGCTGCATCTTCTGTCTCCTCTTCGGGTGACAATCCGGACAGCGTGATCCAACCTGCACCACGGAGGTCTGCGCCAGTCTTTGCGGTTGTTCCAAAGGGAATAAAGACCTTTTGAACCTCTTTAGGCCGCCCAACTGCGCGCACGATACTATCAAGGAATAAAGTAAATCCAATCGCGGGTTCCGCGCCAATACCAGTAATATAACGACCCCCTCGCCCCAAAGACCCTCTGACGCCCCGCGCAAAGAAGGTAAAACTCAAGCCCGTATAGTATTCGAATCCCCGATTTTCAACCGGATCAATTGTGAGGGTCAAGTTGGGAACAGCTTCAGAGATACGGCGCGACACTAGTCGCAGCCGTTCATATGTGTCGCTCGCAGCATCTGGCAAATCTAAATCTGATAAAGCATAAAGTGCTGATTCCATTGGTCCTGCAGCATTTAGGAGTCCGCCCAAAATTCTCGCAGCTTCCCCACCAAGTTCTGCCACGCCTGCCGCATCCTTGCGATCCAGCGCCAATCGAGCTCGCTCCATCTTGGCATCATCCATACCAACGCTATTACAAACCATGGGCGTTAACATCGGGACGTTCAAATCTATCGACAAGTCTTTAACACCAACTCCCATCAATGCGTCCGCCGCCAATGAAACAATTTCGATATCCGCCGCCGCTTGTTGTGGACCAAAAAGTTCAACGCCGACTTCGTTGAATTGCCGCTCCGGTCGAAGTTGATCGCCACGCACCCGCAGAACTGGCCCGGCATACGCCAACCGCAACGGGCGGGCCGCTTTTATCAGTCGAGTCGCAGCAATTCGGGCGACTTGTGGCGTTATATCGGCGCGCACGCCCATCATGCGTTGGCTAACGGGGTCCATCAGCCGGAACGTCGCCAAAGCAACATCTTGGCCCGCACCGTCAAGTAAACTGTCTTCAAACTCGACGAGAGGCGGTTCAACGCGCTCATACCCACGTGCACCAACGATTTGCATCAGGCGATCAATTATTGCGGCCTCGTGGGCCGCATCGGGAGGTAGCGTATCGCGCAACCCATCGGGTAACAGCGCTTTACTAGATGAATCACTCATCGGACGTCCATGGAATTATCGGCAGACGAGGATACCTAGCGTGCGTTTCTCATAACGGCAAGTATCGTGCTAACCGAAGATCGCCTTAACTGCTCCTTTAGAATTAGCTTAGATTGCAGCAATAACCCCGTTATCGCAGCAATCTCCTGCTACAAATCTAGTCTAAATAACCGTAACAACCCGTTCATCCGCAACACATTTGAATTGGCAACTTCCTAAATATTACGAGCCTGTATGACCTAGCGCTCTCCATCAAGACAAATAAACTCGACAACTCTGAACGACCAATCCTCCGAACGTTTTTTGTAACAGTGTTATCAAGACAATAAGCGAAAATAGCGACCTCTCGTTTTCTCTTTCGTACAATCGCAAATAGCAAGCCCTTTAACCTATCTGGAATCTTGCATAAGCAATTTAAAATTCTAAGGCTTTCACTTGAACTATATTCTTTAAGTTCTCGAGTTGTTCAATAACGCCAACTGGCACAGCATCATCGATTTGCAAAAGCGCTATCGCGTCATCGCCTGGGCACGACCGTCCAAGATGAAAGGTAGCGATATTGACCCCATTATCAGCAAGTGTTTTCCCCAAATCACCAATAACACCTGGCCTGTCTTTATTGGTGATATAAAGCATGTGTTTGCCCCACTCAGCTTCGATTGGAATTTTCTTAATTTCCACAATCCGCTCCCGATTACCACCAAATATCGTTCCAGCAATGCTACGGCTTCTGCGGTCTGTCTTAACTGTCAGACGCATCAAGGTTTCGTAATCTTCCGGCTGGTCATGTTTGGTCTCAGTAATGGCAATGCCACGGTCCCGCGCCACGGAAGTTGCATTAACCGTATTGATATTTTCAAGCAACGGACGCAATAGGGCAGCGATCGTTGTGGAAATTAGCGGCCGCGTGTTTAGCTTGGCCACATTACCATGAAATTCGATGGTAATTCCCTTCAAACCCGTTTCTGTCAACTGTCCTGCGAAACTACCAAGTTTCTCAGCCAAGGACATGTACGGTTTCAAATGCGGTGCTTCTTCGGCCGTCACTGACGGCATATTGATGGCGTTAGAAACGGCACCGGACAACAGATAATCAGACATCTGTTCAGCAATCTGTACCGCCACATTCTCCTGAGCTTCGCTCGTTGCCGCCCCCAGATGTGGTGTGGCTATCACCTGGGGCAAGCCAAATAAAATGTTTTCCCGCGCCGGCTCTTCGGCAAACACATCAATCGCAGCGCCTGAAACTTTACCACTTTTGATTGCATGGCACAGGTCCGCTTCGACAATAATACCACCACGCGCGCAATTGACGATCCGGACACCGTCTCTCATAAGAGAAATGGCATCTGCATCCAGCAAATTTCTGGTCCCGTCTGTCAACGGTGCATGGATAGATATAATGTCCGCCCGAGCCAGAAGCTCATCAAAATCTACCTTTTCGATACTGAGATCCCTTGCCCGCTCAGAAGATAAAAATGGATCAAAGACAACGACGCGCATCTTTAAGCCCTGCGCACGGTCAGCGACGATCGAGCCAATATTACCGCAACCAATCAGTCCAAGCGTTTTGCCGGCGACCTCCATTCCCATGAAGGCGGATTTCTCCCATCTGCCCGCATGGGTCGAGGCGTTCGCTAGCGGCAATTGCCGTGCCAATGACATAATCATCGCTATTGTGTGCTCGGCCGTTGTAACGGAATTACCAAATGGTGTGTTCATAACAACAACACCGCGTTCGGTCGCAGCTTTGATGTTTACGTTATCGACCCCGATACCTGCCCGACCGACGACTTTCAGATTAGCCGCCGCGTCCAACAATACGGGAGTTACGGTTGTCGCCGAACGTATAGCCAGGCCATCCACATCACGGATCGCCTCTCTGAGCTCGCCTTCACTCAAGCCGGGTCTAAAATCAACCGCAATCCCACGGTTCTCAAAAATATCAGCCGCCTTCGAACTGAGCTTATCGGAGATAAGTACTTTGGGCATCAACGTTTCCAGTCATTAAGCCGTTTTAGAGCGTAAAATTTCGTCAAATGCCCAATCGAGCCATGGCAGTAGCACCTCGATATCTTCCGGATCTACCGTCGGCCCGCCCCAAATCCGTATATGGGCCGGCGCCTCGCGATGTCCCTTTATGTCCATTGCAACCCCCTCCTTAGCCAGGAGATCCGAAATTTCCTTTGGCGCGGCTTCGCGATGTTTTTCAGACAATCCGGCGGCATCAGATATCTTTAGACAAATCGACGTGCTAGACCGAGTTGCTGGTTCATCTGCGAGAAACTCCGTCCAAGGCGTCTTCTCGACCCATTTTGCAACCGTCGCCAAACTCGCCTCTGTACGCGCCCGCAGGGCATCATATCCGCCAATCGAACGCGCCCAAGCCAGCCCGTCAAGTGCATCCTCAACGCAAAGCATTGATGGTGTGTTAATCGTCTCGCCTCGGAATATAGCCGCATTCAATTTACCATCTTTAGTCAGGCGAAAGACCTTAGGCAGAGGCCAAGGTGGTGTATACACCTCTAACCGCTCAACAGCACGAGGCGAGAGCGCTAGCATTCCATGTGCTGCTTCGCCGCCAAGCGCTTTCTGCCAGGACCAAGTGACAACATCTAATTTATCCCAAGGCATTTCCATGCAATAGACTGCTGAGGTCGCGTCGCAGATCGTTAGCCCTACACGATCCCTATCAATCCAATCGCCATTTGGAACCCGCACACCGCTTGTAGTACCATTCCAGGTAAAAACAACATCACGGTCAAAATCGATAGCAGATAGATCTGGTAGCGCCCCATAGTGGGCCGCAAAAATCCGCAAATCTTCGAGCTTTAAATGCTTTTCCACGTCGACTGCCCATGTCTTGCCGAAATTCTCCCAGGTGAGAATATCTACGCCACGTGCACCCAACATCGACCAAAGCGCCATTTCGAAAGCACCAGTATCTGAGCCTGGGACAACTGCAATTACGTAATCGGACGGAAGGCCAAGCAAGACATGGCTCTCATCAATCACCGCCTTCAGCTTAGCCTTTCCATCCGAGGACCGATGCGATTGGCCGAGAAGCGCACCTTGTAAAGCCTCAAGTGTCCAGCCAGGCCGTTTGGCGCAAGGGCCAGAAGAAAATTCAGGCCGCTTAGGTCGTATTTTGGGCTTCGCCATCTTCGTCCTCTTTATAACTCATAGCGGGAACGGGAGCCGAGGCTTCCCTTTGGCGGGCGAACACTATGAAGGATGGCAGAGCCCGTCAACGCGATTATTTAGCGTCGCAGCCATCCTACGCCTTTCTTACGATGCTTGATTAGCTGCTACATAATTTTGGTGCACCGGAAAATTGGAACTGCCAAAGCTAAGGCAATAAAACATGATGTTATTTTAAAAACCCTTGCGCGGCGTTGTGTCTCTTTACTAGGGGCAACCTTACAAATCATTACAGTTTTGTCACGGGATGTTTCGATACTCTAATCGAGAGCGGAAATACTCGATTGCGCCCATCTCAAAGCTCGAGAAGCAAATGAATTAAAGCTTAATTATCGAAGACAAGTTCATTAATTTTCAATATTTCACCCATCCACATCGCGTGAGCTGTATGATCCGCAAGTCCGTCGCCGCTTTCTGGGTGTACAAGGATAGCGAGCCCATTTCGGTTCAACGCTAACCACGGCACAATCTCGGGAAAGATTGTGCAGTTGAACGCTACTTGATACATGGAGCGGGTGTGCGGGCCCACATTCTTCTCATGCCAACGGCCGAGACGAACGGAACCTCGGAATTTGGCATCTAACTCATCCCGAATTTTTACCGCTCTGTCCCGCGTCTCAGGCCCGTAATAAATATGGGCATGGTATCCGGTAATCTTTCCTATGTCGCTTGTCGTCATCGTCGTGCTCCGGACGCTTCCTGATATACAGATATAATTGGTGACAAATTAGATGGAATTTTCTTAATTCAACAGTCTCGCCAAGGGGTGAAGGCGTAGACAAAACAACTTTATGCCAGAAGTTTTCTAACATCGCATAAAACACACCCCCATTGCACAAATATCCCAAAAATACAGATTGGTTTTGGAGAAATCCGATTCATGTTTACGAGTCTGTAATCCGGATTCCAGGGCGTCTTTTTAGATTGTGAAGGCCCATCTGACACCAACCATTTTGACAGCATCCCACTTGCCCGCTATGACGACGTGTGGAGGAGATGAGTGGGGGTATGGTATGATGATCAAAGTATACGACCTATGCGGCGCCCAAGACCGCCGATTTAGTCCATTTTGCTGGCGAATTCGAATGGCTCTAGCCCATAAAGGGCTTGAAGCGGAGTTTGAGCCCATGCGCTTCACCGAAAAAGATAAAATCGCATTCGCCCACAGTGAAACCGTCCCGGTTTTGGTTGACGGCAATGTCGCGATGAACGAATCTTGGGAAATCGCCAACTATCTTGAAGAAACTTATCCAGATAGGCCTTCATTATTCGGCGGTGAGGCGAGCCGTGCGGTGACAGGTTTTATAAATGCATGGACCAATTCCACTTTGCATCCAGCTTTGATCATGTGCGTTTTAACAGACATCTACGAAAGGATTGATCCGATCGATGTTCATTACTTCCGTGAGAGCCGCGAAAAGCGTTTCGGCAAAACTCTCGAAGAAATAGGAAAGGGACAATCTGCTGCACTTGAACAATGCGACCGAACCCTCACGCCACTTCGCACTATTCTTAAATCTGAACAATGGATTGCCGGCGATGCCCCGGCCTATGCCGACTACTTAATCTTTGCTGCTTTCCAATGGTGCCGCATAATGTCTCCAGCCGCGATTATCAAAGCGGGCGATCCAATCTTCGAATGGCGCGAACGTATGCTCGATTTATTCGATGGACTAGGCCACAATTTCGAATCAGCAGCTTCATTTCCTTAATGCCTCGCACTTCATCGCGTACTGCGAATCTTTGTCCACACTGAGACAATATGGCAAGTGCAATACAGGAAAGTTTCGGAACTTAATCATCCCTTGAAGGTTGCATCATTTAACTCAATCTTCCCAAAGCTTCTGCCAAGCCCGGCAAGACCGTTGTCCTTACTCTCAGTGAAAGTTTTAGAAACGACTAGTCCTGCTTATATGTAATCTTTCGGATAAGACGGTCGCCATCCCAATGCAGCAGATCAAGGCCGCGCATAGTGCGCTCTTCCTTCGTCTCGTCGTCGATCCACATGCGAAGGGTCCAACTGTCCATTACTTTACCTGCAACAGCGTCAATGAAACGGTCTTCCGCTTCAAATGATATTTTTCCGAGCTTACCATTGACTACAACATCGAATTGCGCCCGGATATCAGCTAGTGTCTTATGCTTTTTCCCGTAGGGGTCTTCATAGACCGCATCGGGAGCAAAATAAGACATAAGGTCGTCGAGATTTTGGCGATTGAATGCGCCAACGAATCGGCTCGCTAGGTTATCTAATTCTTCACGACGATCAGTCTGGGTGGTCGCCTTCATACGTCACCTCTTAGGCTGCAAATGATTAATATTCATACTGTCACCGAATTGCCCTGAGGTCATATCCCAATCGTGGAAAGTGGACAACAATGTTGCTAGCTCTCTGGTCCCAGCGGCGCACACCGATCTTTTCTGGACCCAGTTCCACAAGTTCTCCTTCGACTGGATCGCGACCATAGTCGTCAGCCCGGACACGGACCTGAGCACCGCGTGGAGGATCTTCATTAAAGGTATCATAGTGATAATTCCCAATCGGCTCAGCTTCTGCTGCGGCATCTAAAGCCATTTGCGCAGATATTTCATGCCGTGCACCATGCCCAAATTGCTCTATCCGCGCCATCCAAGATTGGATGTGCAAACAATTTTCCAGTTCAAATGCTAGGCGGTCCGTCCGTGCGGTCAGGAACCAGAGCGCATGATATAGAGCAAAATCGGCAACCGTTACCGCTGCCCCAGCAGCCCAGTCGCGGCCGTCCGCGAAGAGGCTATCTACCCAATTGATCTGAAGGCGTGCGAGAGGCGCGTTTCGGTTTCCAGCCCGACAGACGGTTTCTGGACTAGGTTCGGGCATGCCCCGCATCCGGGAACGGTCAGCCTGCAAGTTGTTGGGCAAAACATCAAGATTGCTTCCTGATACGTAGAGCGATATCGGCCGAAACAATTGGTTTTCCGCCCAATAAGAAATCATATTCGCCATCTCTCCCAGTCCCGGTGGATAGAATGTGGGTTCCGGTTGTAGGCGCTCCAGCTCGAGCATAATCCGTCGTGTGTCGCAAAAAATATCAGCACCGATTTGTAGCACCGGTGTGCGGCGGTATCCGCCAGTGAGCGGCGTCAGTTCTGGCTTGGGTGCCGTCGATGGAATAATGACCGAATACCAATCAAAGCCTTTAAAACCAAGTGCTAGCCGCACCTTCTCTGCGTAGTTCGAGAAATCGTAATGGTGAAGAATTAGATCCATACGAAAATTCTGCCGAGATAGTATTTAGTTATTTTTCCTTTTCAGACTAATCTTCTGACATATCTCCGAGGAAGCTTAGTACAACAAGAATTCGGAAATAACTACGTTTGAGTCGCGCCGTTACAAGCGATCATCTGTCCGGAAACGAAGCCCCCCTCTTCAGACACTAGAAACCCGCATAGCCCGGCGATGTGCATCGGTTTACCAAGATGACCCAGTGGGATCAGTTTTTCCTGTTCCCGAATATGCGCCCCCATCTCTTCGTCTCGATAGTCGCCTTCGATAGGCCCAGGCGAAATTGCATTAACGGTAAGTCCTTTTGGGCCGAACTCTTTCGCCATCGATTTAGTAATACCCCATAGGCCATGCTTCGCAGCGGAAACGGGACAACGCCCATTGTAACCATGCATAGCGTTCATGCCAGTAATGTTGATAATCCGACCCCAGCCCTTCTCAACCATACCCGGCACAAACGCCTGACCTGTGAAGAAGGCTGAGTTCATGTCGACCGCAATAACATTGTGCCAAAACTCTTCGTCCATCTCGAGAAAGGGCTTAAATGGCCGAATGGCAGCATTGTTAACAACTATGTCAACACCGCCAAATTGCTTCACTGCGGCCTTGGCCATCTCTTGAACCTGCCGATTGTCACCGATATTTCCCATAGAGACCATCGCGCCCACCCCAAGGCTACGGGCCTCGTCAGCGACTTTCTGGGCACTTTCTTCGTCAGTCAGACCATTGACCACCACATTCGCGCCCCTGCCCGCAAATTCGAGTACAATGGCACGTCCAATATTATGGCCCGAGCCAGATACGAAAGCAGTTTTCCCATCAAGTGTCATATCCGTACCACGATCTCCGATTTCATTTGATTGGAAGTTAGGTCCTACAGGAATGGCGAACAGGTGGGACCGCACTAAATTTGTTTAAAACTATAAAGAAGGCTGATCATGAATAAGAAAATCGATCCAGGCTGGTCACATTTTGCAAAATATACGTTTTCGCCAGGAATTGAACGAGACGGATGGCTTTATATCTCTGGCATGACCGCAAGTGGAGAGAGTGGAGACATCGTCTGTCCCGGTGATATTTGCGGTCAGACCGATTATATTCTTAATCGCATGGGCGAAATTCTTGAGGCTGCCGAATGTAGCTACAACGACGTAGTGAAAACCACTGATTTCATAACTACAATCGAAGGCTATAGAGGTACAGGCGAGGTCCGAAAAAAATATTTCAAGGAACCCTACCCAACTGCAACTGGCGTCATCGTCGCCGATTTACTCCGTCCTGGGGCTTTAATCGAGATCGAAGCCGTGGCAAAAATTCCCCACAAATAGAGTTTCTTTGAGATGAACGATCGACCAACTTTCCGGACCGAACTCTGCGATATACTAGAAATCGAATACCCGATTATGCTGGCCGGCATGGGCTCGATGGGAAAAGCAACACCCCCGGCTCTCGTTGCTGCCGTCTCAAATGCTGGTGGAATGGGTGTCATTGGCGGAGCTGGATTAGAGCCTGAAACCATTCGTCAGAAAATTCGCGAGACGCGGAAGTTAACTGACAAACCGATAGGTGTGGACCTTCTACTGCCAGTCAATCTAGATACCAATGCAGAGCCTACACGCACCATGCTCCGCCAACAGATTGAGCGAGACTATCCTAAACACTATGCCCTTATGCGTGAACAACTAGCCAAATATGGCGTTGAGGAAGTTCTGGTCCAAAGCGAGACCGTTGTCTCCGTCGATCAAACTCGAGCACAGGTGGATGTTGTATTAGAAGAAGACGTTCAAGTTTTTGCAGCCGGGCTGGGAGACCCAAGTTGGGTTGTACCCATGGCGCGAGAAAAGGGAATGACCGTTGTCGGTCTTGTTGGCTCTCCACGCAATGCCGAGCGCCAAGCCGCCGCCGGATGCGATATCGTCATCGCACAAGGCTATGAAGCGGGCGGACATACCGGTAAGATCGCTAGTTTCCCACTGATCCCGCAAGTCGTGGACGCTGTGGCACCTATCCCGGTGGTCGGAGCGGGTGGCATCGCAGATGGACGGGGTATCGCGGCAGCGCTCTCCTTGGGCGCTATCGGCGTCTGGATTGGTACCGCATTTATTGTTGCCGAAGAAGGTGAAACTCACGAGGAGAACAAACAGCAAATAATCGATGGCCACAGTCAGCAGTTCGATCCGCAACGTTGGTATACCGGTAAACCGTCGCGTCTTTTTGGCAATGACTACATTAAGGCTTGGGAGGCCTCTGGCCTAGATCCATTACCATTGCCATACCAGCGGGTTATCACTGATGACTTTAACGAATCTGTGGCTGCCGCTGGAAAACTTGAACTTCACATGAATCCCGCCGGTCAAATTTCTGGCATGATCACGGAACGCAAAACCGCGAAACAGATTATGGGGGAATTGGTCAGCGGCACCATTACTGTCCTCAACGAAACGCGCAAAAAAATTGACATTGGATAATAAGACCCTGCGCATCCAATATTCGGAAAATTTCTTTGTTCTAGACCGGTCGACCATCTTTAACTGGGAAGTGTCTTTGCTGTTTACGCACAACGGAGTAGTGCGGGAGGTTACAACAGCAAAGGAATCTATATAGCAAAATCAATACAGGCGCCGGTGAGGAACACTGAACGGTGTTTAAAAACAACCTAAAAAAAACCTGAACGCCAGAGTTATCTGATATTTTTGTATTTTTCCACTAAAGTACCAGGCTATAACTTGGCCGTCGGGTCCTCCGAGACTTCAATCACCACCTTCCCAAAATTCTCCCCCCGGAGCAAGCCCATCAGAGTTGCCGGAGCGTTTTCCAAGCCCGCGACGCAATGTTCCTTATATTTAACCTTACCTTCACGGACCCAGCGGCTCATATCCCGTTGAAAATCAGCGTGCATATCAGCGAAGTCACGAACAATAAACCCTTCGATATGCAAACGATAGGTCAGAACAGCGCGCATAAGGGCGGGCAGCATATTCGTACCATGCGGCAAATCCTGCATATTATATTGTGAGATGAGACCGCAAACGGGCATACGTGCCCAAAAGTTGAAGAGCGGGATAACAGCTTCTAAGACACGGCCAGCAACGTTCTCGAAATAAATGTCTATACCGTCAGGACAAGCAGCGGCAAGTTGAACTTCGAAATCATCTGCCCGGTGGTCTATACAAGCATCAAAGCCAAGTTCTCCGACCACGAATTCACATTTTTCCTTACCGCCAGCGACCCCAACTGCGCGACAGCCTTTGATCTTAGCAATTTGACCCACATTGGCGCCAACTGCGCCTGACGCGGCCGCAACAACCACAGTTTCGCCCTCTTTTGGCTTGCCGAGGCGTAGTAAGCCTGAATAAGCGGTCATGCCCGGCATCCCCAGGACGCCTAGCGCTGTCGATATCGGCGCCACGGCCGGATCTACCTTACTAAGTGATGAGCCGTCAGAGACAGCGTAATCTTGCCAGCCACAACGCCCTACGAGGACATCACCTTCCTGGAACTTGCCATCGTTCGACTGCTCTACAACACTTACTGTACCGCCCTCCATCACACCGCCAACTGGCACCGGCTCAGCATAAGATTTTTCCGAATTCATTCGCCCACGCATATAAGGGTCAAGTGAGAGGTAAACCGTACGTAATAGCATTTCCTTCTCACCCGGCTTCGGAATATCAACTTCAGCAAGCTCAAAATTTTCAGCAGTTGGCGCCCCATTCGGGCGGCTCGCAAGCAATACTTGGCGGTTCTTGTCCATAAAAATGGTCCCCCCTTTGCGCAGAAAACTATCGGTTTGTATCATTCTCGCAAGCCCCATAAATAATTTCAGGACACTATTGGACCACCGGCACCAAGCGCGTCATATTAGCGTCATGAAACAACCAGTTCACATCGCAGAAAAAAACAATACCAAAGACCCGAAGGACAAACACATAGCGGTAATCGGAGCCGGCGCATGCGGACTTTGTGCTGCGAAATTCCTAACGCAAGCTGGCCTGAACGTAACAATATTTGAAATTGGCACGCAGATCGGTGGCATGTGGTGCTACGAAAACGACAACCAGCGTTCATCCGCATATCGCACCTTACATATTAACACTTCCCGAGACGTAACACGCTTTCACGACTTGGATTTTGGCCCACATGTCCAGTTCTTTCCGGATCACAAAGATATGCATGAGTATCTGGTCAAATACGCCAAACACTTTGATATTGCCAAACTGATCCGCTACAAAACCAAAGTCACAAATGTGAGCCCTCTGTTCGACCCAAAGACCGAGGCGCCCCTCTGGAAACTCACGTTCGAAAACGGTACGAGCGAGGTATTTGACACAGTAATCGCCGCAACTGGCCACCTGTCGGTTCCTATGCATGTGCCAATGTTCCAGAGTGACTTCAAAGGCGAATATTTGCATGCCCACTATTACCGTGAACCGGAGCCCTATGTTGGCAAGCGAATCTGCATTATCGGTGTCGGTAACTCAGCCTGTGACATTTCCGGGGACGTTTGTGCGACCGCTAAGCGATGCGTCTTGGTCGCGCGATCGGGCGTTCTCATTCTGCCAAAGCTACTCTTTGGAATGCCGTTTACAGATATCACCCGAAAAATTCAACGGCCTTGGATACCGAGCGGCTTACGTCGGCGCCTAACCCGTTTACTGACGTGGTTAGCACATGGCAGCATGACAAAACTTGGCTTCAAGCCGATGGACAGCCGCGCTCATGTTACGAGCAATGGGACTATCGTGACAGATATCGCATATAACAGAATTGCGGTTAAACAAGGCGTAGAAAGAATTGAAGGGCAGAGGATTTATTTCGTCGATGGCACAGCAGAGGAGTTCGATACACTCATCACCGCGACGGGCTATCTGATCGACCTACCATTCATCTCCCGTGAGATCGTTCCGTTGAAAAACAACCGTCTTGATCTTTTCAAAAGGATGACCCGCCCCGATTGGCCTGGCCTCTATCTGATGGGTTTCTTCAATCTCGATTCTGCGCTCAACATGGTCTATGAACACCAAGCGCGCTGGGTTCTCGACATTGAGCTCGGCGAAGCAAAATTGCCGCCTGTCCCGGAGATGGAAGCAGACATAAAACGCAAGGCGGACTGGGTAAAAAAATACTATCGAGATTCTCCTCGCCATACGATCGAAGAAGAACATGTGCCATATATCCAGGAGTTGAAGAAGTCGTTAAAATCGATGCGGCGGAATGCTGGAAATTAAAACCGATGCATTGATTTCCTTTGACCCCATGCTGGGTCTTGCGGTCGGCGCTATTTTTATCGGCGGCCTTTCCCGCGGGTTTGCAGGTTTCGGCGCGGCCTTGATCATTGTGCCGGCCTTAACCCTCGTCTACGGCCCCGTTCCGGCTGTCGTAATAATGTCACTTATCGAGGTTCCGGGCGTACTTCAGCTCGCGCGGACAGCGGTTCGAGATGCTGACTGGAATAATTTGGCGCCACTGTGTTTCGCTGCAGCCGTTACAATACCCATTGGGGCCTGGGCCCTTGCCGTCCTGGATGTAACTCTCATCCGCCAGTCGATTGCCGGAATAGTTATAGTCTTTGGCGCTATGATTGCGACCGGTTGGCGCTATAATGGTGAAGTTACGACAGGCTTAAGCGCCGCTATTGGCACAGTGAGCGGTTTTTGTAGCGGAATTGCGAGCCTTGGCGGCCCGCCAATCGTAATGTTCTTAATCGCACAAGGCAGCAACGCGTCACAGACACGAGCTGGCATCATCGCCTACTTCGCATTTGCGACTGGGCTCCGCCTCGCCATTTTTGCAATTTTTGGCCTCCTTAGCGTAGACGCACTCTTCCTCAGCTTGCTCTTGTCGCCGGTCTACATGTGCGGCATTTGGGTCGGCAAACGCAACTTCAGAGGCATCTCTGAGACCGTTTTCCGGCGCTTTGTGGTCGCTTTGGTCTTGGTCATGGGTATGATAGCACTAATCAATTAGAAATCGACTTTAAGTCACATTGACTTCGTTACGACGCCAAACAACTGGAACAAAGGCGTTAGGGATTCGGCATGACTTTTAAAATACGACCACTGAGCAATGCCCTTGGGGCAGAAATTATAGATCTCGATCTTTCAGCAACACTCGACGAAGAAACCTTCACTATCGTCCATAAAGCCCATCTTGAGCATCTCGTTTTAGTCTTTCGCGACCAAAACCTCTCTCCGGAATGTCAGATCACTTTTTCGAAGCGCTTCGGCCCCATCGATTTTCACCCGGCTGACCATGCGACGTTAGCAGGCCATCCCGAAATATTATTGGTTTCTACAAAGAAACAAGACGATCGGTATATTGGCCTCCCGGACGCAGGGCCAATGTGGCATTCTGACATTTCATATAAGAAGGAGACCTCACTTGGCTCCATGCTGTATGCAATCGAAATCCCCGACCGCGGCGGCGCTACAGGCTTTGCAAACATGTACAAAGCTTACGAAACACTACCAGCGCATTTGAAGGACGCAGTAGAGGGACGACGGGGAGCATTTCTTGCCGGTCGCAACAACGACAAACATAATTTTAAAATACGCCTGACAGACGGGCAAAGGGCCGCCACACCTCCAATTCTACATCCAATCGTCCGTATACACCCAGAAACCGGCCGAAAGTCGATTTTTGCCAACCCACAACATACAATTTCCATAGAAGGCTATGACGAGGTGGAGGCTAAGAATATTTTAGCGGAAATCTTCGAACACTGTTTTCAACCTAAATTCACCTATCATCATGAGTGGCGCGTCGGTGACCTGACGTTCTGGGATAACCGCTGTGTTGCGCATATCGCAGACCATTCACACCTCGATGATCCTACATATATTCGTCATCTGCACCGAACTTCCATCAAAGGCAATGTTCCATACTGATGACACTCGACTTCATATATCCCGACGCCCCCATCGGGGCCGAATGTCGAGGCGTCAATTTGGCCGAAATTGGCCATGATGATTTTACTGCCTTATCGAAGCTATTCGACGAACGATCCGTTTTGTGCATCCGTGATCAGAACTTGAGCGAAAGTGCTTATATCAAATTTGCAAAACGATTTGGTGCCGTAGAACAACTCTATATGTCGGATTACGCCCATCCCGAGTATCCGGAAATATTGATTGTCTCGAATATTAAAAAAGGCGGGAAGGACATAGGACATGCGGATGCCGGTCGCGTTTGGCATACCGACATGTCTTTTATGGAAAAGCCTCCAAGGGCTACAATGCTCCATGCGCGCGAACTACCTGTCCGAAACGGTGTCACGTTAGGCGACACCCATTTCTCAAGTATGACCGCTGCTTATGAAGCACTAACCGACACCCAAAGAAAAAGGTTAGAAGGCCTCCAGGTCGTCCATGACGTTTTCGGCAGACGTGAGAAAACACAAACACACACGCATCAAGACAACCTGCGTAAAAAACAGCCAAAAGTCATCCACCCGTTCGTTCGGACTCATCCAAGGACTGGCCGCAAAGGCCTGTACGTTAGCCCTGGTGAATGCATCGCGATACCTGGCCTGCCAGATGCAGAGGCCCTCAAGCTCATTGATGAAATGGCAGCGCTAATTCCCCAAGAGCGTTTTCACTTCACGCACAAATGGCGAATGGGCGATGTGCTCATTTGGGATAATTGTGCCGTCCAGCATCTTGCCAGCTTTGACTATATTTGGCCTGAGGAGAGGCGCCTAATGTGGCGGATAACGGTCGATCCTATCGCGACAGGCTAACTAACAAATGAATAGTTCTTAATTCACCATCACCAAATCATTACTACTCTATCCATGACTGGCATAGTTTTAACATGAGATTTCAATGCTGTGCCTATTATTTCCGGAGAATCTTCGGCTAGTTACTGATGCGATATTAGCGCGTCCGGCTTGGCATCCCGCAACCGCTCCAAGCGCAAAATGGAAATCAGGCGTCTAGCCTGTTTAGGTACTGAGCATACCAGTCGAAACCGACATAGGATATATAAGCGTCAATGATCTGCATGGTTATTGGCCCGGGATAATCTCCCGGAAGCGCATTCCCATTCACACTCCGCACTGGGCAAACACAGAAGCTAGTTGAAGAGATAAAACATTCCTCGGCGTTGTATGCATCGAAGAGATCAATATCCGCATCTTCAAAAATTAAACCAAGGCCTTCCGCCATCTCTCGGACTACAGCGCGTGAAACACCGGGCAACACATATCGCTCCTTAGGTGTTCTTATAACACCGTCTGAAACTAAAAAGATGTTGCTTCCCTTACCCTCAGAGAGATTTCCATTCTCGTCTAGCAGGATTGCCATAGCATTTGGATCCTGGCCCGAAACCTCCAAATCACCCAGAATCAAGTTCAGGTAATTATGAGTTTTTGCTCTTGGGCTCACCATATCGGGAGCAACACGTCGAACAGACGGGGTGATAATATCCAAACCATCCCGATAAGAGGCCGCACGAGCCGTCAAGGGCAAAGGTAAACACTCGACAATGATCGTCGGGCCATCCCATTCAGGCCAATGTGTGCGGTCAGCAGTGTCGATACCGCGCGTAACCCGTTGCGTAACCCAGTAATCCTCATCCTTACCAATCAGCGGCAGATTACGTTCAACCACGTGTTCCGTAACGGCGATAAATTCTTCAATTGTCATCCCGGCATCAATGCGGAGGTATTTGAGTGAACGATAGAAACGCTCCAAATGCTCCCGCAAACGGAAGATCTCATGTCCAAATGTTCTGGTCGTATCGAAGACAGCATCGCCAAACTTAACACCCCGGTCGCGAAAGGGAATTTTGGCCTCACTTTCGGGCACAAATTCACCGTTCAAATATACTATTCGCTGATTGGGAACATTCATGGATTATACCTCCACCTCGGTGAGCCATTCTCTCGGGTCGTCAGTAATACCAGTCACGAGGTCTGAGTATGCCTGTTGCAATCGTTTAACAACAGATCCGACATCACCCCCTCCGATTTGTGTCCCGTCAACATCAATTATCGGGGTCACCTCCCAGCCCGTGCCGCAAAAAAAGGCCTCTTCCGCCATGAACAATTCGCTGCGGTCTATATCTCTCTGCTCAGTATCCAAACCCAACTCATCGCGAAGAAGGCAGATCACGGTATCCCGTGTGATGCTCTCGAGGATATCACTAGTGATTGATGGGGTAACCGGGTTACCGTCGCGAATCATGAAAAAACACATGCTCGGCCCCTCAGCGATCTTGCCAGCACGGTTTAACAGAAGTGCAGTGTCATAACCGTCAACTTTTGCCTGGATACTGGCAAGCCGAGAATTGTTGTAATTACCAACCGCCTTAGCCCGGCCCGGCATGACCCGATCCGAAATGCGTTCCCAGGAACTCACCTGTGCCCGACACCCTGTGGACGCGATCTTATGTGTGCCACGCCGAATCGCAGTAATCACTGATTCAACAGGCCCCCGCGCGCCCGCTTCTCCATCTCCCCCAAGATATGCGGTCGGGCGGATGTGAATAGATTCCCGAAATCCATTTCGACGAACTAATTCAATGACCGCCGCTTCCATCTCTTCCGCACTAATGACGGTATCAAAACGGAGAACACGCTGTGAGATTTCCATCCGTCGCATGTGGTCCTGTAACCGAAATAACAACATGCAACCCCGGTGCTCTGACCAGTAGCCCCGTACACCCTCAAAAACCGCCGCACCATATTTAAGTGCAGGCGAGAAAACATGCACTGTCGCGTCACGCCAGGGCACGAATTCGCCATTTTGGTAAACAAGCAAATCATCGTGAGGTCCCGGCTCAGACATTGCTAGAGTTCTCTCAACGCATTGAATTGATCAACATATCCAGACCCATCAATCCGCGCCCCAATGACCGTTGTCCGACCGCTTCTCAGTGCTGCCTGCAAGGCATCTCCCAATTGGTGCTCAGTCTCCACAGTCACTCCATCAGCACCTACACCCTTGGCAAGGGATTCCCAATCGAGACCGCCGATCCCAACACCTTGCGTCGGAATTCCCTTGATTTCCTGCTTCACCCTAATCAACGCTATTTCCTGATCGTCGAAGATGACAATGATAATTGGCAGGTTTTCACGGACCGCCGTCTGAAGCTCTGCAATCGCCATCATGAAGCCGCCGTCTCCCGTAAACGCAACCACAGGCCGATCCGGATAGGCCAAACGCGCTGCTAAAGCACCCGGGACGGCAAACCCCATGGAACCCAGACCGTTCGACGTAAGAAACTCGCGTGGACCGTAGGTCTCCCATTTTTGGACGACTAACAAACGACTGGCCCCAGCGTCACAAGTTGCAACAGTGTCCCGCGGTAAAACAGCCCGCGCGACGGCCATGGCTCCTTGCGGTGACAGACCTTTCGTGGGCACATCGAGGGCCTGGATCACCTGCTTTCGAAAGGTTTTCGCAGCACTCTCGCCCCACCCGCTGCCCTCCGGCGCGAACTCTGCTAGGCCGGCAAGAATGCCCTTTAAGTTGCCTACCATCTCCGACTGAGCTGGTATCATCGCCTCTAGGCTCGGTGTATTTGAAATTGAAATGACTGGGATGGTATACGGCCACGGCTTGGGTTGCAGCTCAACCGCATCCAAGCCAACCGTGACAATTAAGTCCGACTGCATAACGAGCTCTCGCTCAATGATACCACCGATTACACAACCAGCCCGCAGCGGATGATCTTCCGGGATCGCACCCTTACATTTCGAAGTCGTAAGAACCGGCGCGCCTAGCCGCTCCGCCAAAGCCACTAGTTCAGCCGATGCCTTATCCCAGAACACGCCGAGCCCCACGAGAAGTATGGGCTTCCGAGCCAAAGACAACGCCTGCAGCGGCACCTCAAGGGCCTTTCGGTCAGGTTCGATCGGCACAATATTTGGCAGTAGCGGCGCTTCCGCAACAGATCCACTGGCTTCATTCATGGTCTCATTCGACGGCATATCGAATTGAACCGGTCCCGGTGTCGGGCTGGTGGTCACGCGAATGGCCCGCCGGATTTGCTGGCGCACCGATTTCGCATGAATGGTGGTTTGCCATTTTGTGATCGGTGCAAACAAAGCGTGCTGGTTCATCACCTGACGCATGCCTGTCTCAAGGGTCGCCCCCGGATATTGGTCATTGATAGCAATCAGCGGGGCCCGGTCCATCCAAGCATGTGCAACACCGTTCACCATATTCGCGGCTCCCGGCCCCCTGGTTGACACACAGACACCCGGCGACCCGGTAATCTCGCCCCAAGTCGACGCCAACATAGCGCCAGCAGTTTCCTGCTTCATCAAGATAAAGCGAACCTGACGATTACGGGCCGCTTCCATCAATTCCACTGTCTCTCCACCCGGATGGCCAACGATAAATGGTGTTCCCATTTCGTCGAACGCCTCACTGAGGACTTCTACCGTTGTGGCCATTGTTGTATTTCCTTTCTAAGCGGGCGAATCGATATCGATGATAAGGTTCAGGTACTTGTCGATGGAGATCCTTGTATCCGGCCCCGCGACAGCGGTCGATTCCCGTTCTTCAATTACCGCGGGCCCCCGAAAATTGTCCCCTGCCTTTAGCGCATACCGGTTATAGATTTTACAACTTCCGTAGCCCGTCTCTGGAAAATAAACCTGCCGTTCGCCCTTAACAGCAGGGTTCTCATCAACCTGCTGACCAGCAAAATTCAATTCGACATTGGGCGTCGGCCCGGACGCATATATGCGCCAGGTCAGCGCCTCAATCGGCAAGTCACCGATTTGACGCCCGAAGAGCTCTTGATATTTGTCCAAGAAAGACTGCCGCATAATCTCAGCAGAAGGTGTGTCTAAGTCACCGTCCGGAACCGGTACGTCGATCTCGAAGCCCTGTCCGCTATAACGCATATCGGCGCGACGGCGCATCGTCACTGTTGCCGGGTCGGCGCCCGCTTCAACGATCTGCGCTATGGCTTCTGCCTCCATCTCGGCAAACAAGCCGTTCAACCGACCCCAGTCCAGATTTTCGAGCCTGGAGACATAACTGCGCACACTGTCGGTCCCGGGCGCGGCAACGAGGAAGCCCAAGGCAGATAATACGCCAGCACCAAGCGGACAAATAACGCGGCTGATCTTAAGTAGTTTCGCCATTCCGTAGGCATGTACTGGGCCGGCCCCACCAGAGGCGACAAGCGTATAACGCCGGGGGTCCCGCCCTTTCTCGGCGATATACATCCGTGTGGCTGACGCCATATTTTCGTTGACGATGCTATGAATTCCGGCGGCTACCTCTTCTACGGTTAATCCGGTAACATGCGCCAATTTTCCGTCAACCGCATCCTTCACCGAACCGAGTTCGAGATCCATCTCCCCCCCGAGAAAATATTCCGGTGATAAATACCCAAGCAGTAAATCGGCGTCGGTCACGGCGGGCTGGGTTCCTCCGAGACCGTAACAAACTGGCCCTGGCTCCGAACCAGCGCTATCCGGTCCCACCTTCAATAAACCCATATTGTCAACACGCGCCAAGGAACCACCACCAGCACCAATTTCGATCAAGTCGATAACAGGTACTTTCAAGGGAAGGCCAGAGCCTTTCTTAAACCGGCGCACGCGGCCAGCTTCAAAAGCATGCGCATGTTCGGGTTCGTATTCCTCAATTAAACACATTTTCGCGGTAGTTCCCCCCATATCGAAGGAGATAACTCGGTCCGTCCCGGTTAAACGTCCGTAAAATGCCCCAGCCGTGGCACCCGCAGCCGGACCCGATTCAATTAGGTGTATTGGGGCTGCTTGTCCGCGCGTTACGGAAGCGATACCACCACCAGATTGCATCAAATATAGCGGCTGCTTTAGCCCTTTATCGCTAAGTTTCTGCGTTAGGTCACCCAAATACTGCTGCATCATTGGCAGCACATAAGCGTTCGCGCAGACGGTATTCGCACGCTCATATTCACGAATTTCCGGCGCCACCTCTGTCGAAGTTGTAATTGGCAAATCGGGATATTTCGTGCCTAAATATTCTTTTGCCTGACGTTCATGGGTATCATTGGCATAGGCATGCATGAAACAAATTGCGATCGCTTCGACGCCCTCTAAAACAAGTTTCTCAGCTGTTTTGCTTAATTCTAAAGTGTCCAATGGCCGCAAAATGTTTCCCTTTGCGTCTATCCGCTCATTGACCGGCTGGCGGAGAAAACGGGGTGCGAGTGGTTCAGGTTTCTCAAAGAACAAGTCGTAAAGGTCGTAGCGTATCTCTCGCCCCATCTCGAGGGAGTCGCGGAACCCCCTCGTTGTGATCAGGCCTATTTTTGCACCCTTGCGTTCGATAATTGTGTTGGCCACAAGGGTCGTGCCATGCACCACGGCGTCGAGTTCGGGCACGCTTGTCCCAGATTCCAAAACGAGTCGTTCTAGGCCGTCTGTGATCGCAAGGCTGGGATCACCCGGCGTTGTCAAACGCTTCCCGGTAAAAATAAGATCGCGCTGTTCGTCGACTAAGACGAAATCCGTAAAGGTGCCACCTACATCTACGCCAACCCGGACCCGCTTTCCGATATCACCGCTCATTCACTTTCTCCGCCAATACCGTAATACTTTTTAGCGAATGCCTGTGTAATATAGCCGTTGCGTAAATCATTCTTTATAGCCAACGGATCGCGGTTTTCAGGCAATCCATATCCTGCCCCACCACCGAATTTCAGTGTAAGTTTTTCCCCAGGCTTCAATGAGCTCCTTGCTTTTGGATGCGGCTTGGTTCCGTCTGATTTGATAACCTCAACGGTGGCTCCATCTAGACCACCGAGCAGTCCTTTGGCCGGGTATTTCTGACGATCCGACATCATTGAAAGACGCACTTCCTTCTCCGAAGAAATTTCAATTTCGACTTCCTGGCCAAGGCCACCCATAAACTTCCCAGCACCACCGGAATCAGGCCGAAATTCCTTTTTCCATATAACCAAGGGAGCCAGGCTCTCGAAGGCTTCGATACTACCCGAGCCTGAATTTGTAGGAAAAGCCGTACAGGAATGTCCGTCCGCGACAGGGCTGGCCCCCATACCGCCACTAGCGAAAAAAATCTGCGAAAAACTGTTCCCATCATCATCGATGCCGCTATAAACGGACCGCATCGTCGGAGCCCCACCACACTCTGCAATCACCTTATCCGGAACCGCCTGCGCCAAGCATTCATAGATTGCTGCTGCCAAAAGATGTCCCGTTAATTGCCGCGCGTTAACTGGGGCTGGATAAGTCGGATTCAGAATCGAGCCCTCGGGCGCAGAGACAGACACCGAACGATACGAACCCTCGTTTCGCGGCGTATCAGGATCAAGCGCACACTTTATCGGGTACGTTGAATAGGCGTAGGTGTATTTCATTACCGAGTTTAAGCCTCGGTCGATTTGCTTCGACGTCCCATCATAGTCGATGTGCACGGTCGACCCATCCACAGTGACAGCGCATTCTATATGCGTTTCATCCTCATCAAAGCCATCGGCATCTAAAACCGAACGATAGGTGCCGTCGGGCACAACCTCGATTGCCTTCCGCATTGCAATATCAGCGCGCTCCAGCAATGCGCTTGAGAGACCACTTAGATCCTTCAACTCGGCGTCGTCCAAGAACTCACTCAAACGTTCCGCGCAAACCTGTTGCGCAGTAACTTGGGCGTATATATCACCAATGACCTGGCTAGGTACCCGGACATTTGCTGTGATGAAATCAAAGACGTCCTGGTTTGGCTCACCCTCTTTCAGGAATTTCATTGGAGTGATGCGGATACCTTCCTCGAACAATTCACGGCCGTCGGACGACCAACCCCCTCCACCAATATCCGGTAAATGCGCAATGGAGCCAGAGAACCCCACAAGTTTTTCCTTGTGAAAGATAGGCGCCGCCATTGTGACGTCCGGCAAGTGGCCCGAACCGATCCATGGGTCATTAGTAATAATACAATCGCCTGGATGCCAATTCTCGAGCGGAATACGTTTCAAAAAGTTCTTGAGCGCATCCGGCAGCATACCAACGAATGATGGGATACCGGCCGTATTCTCGGCCAGGGAGTCGCCATTTGCATCCATCAAAACCGTGGCAAAGTCGTTCGACTCGCGGACAATCGTCGAAAATGACGTTCGCAGCAGCGCCGCCGCAGATTCATCGGCAATGGAAATTAACCGGCTCCAAAGTATTTCCAGCGTAACCGGATCGAAATTCGCCTTCGTATTTTTTGTCATGTAGTTCTATTCGGCTGCTGCTGGCGACGACATTAAAGGCTGGCGCCAAGTCTCAAGTAGTGCCTCACGCTCATGATTTGCGAGTTCGAGGTGCTTCTCCTTGACATGCCCATAGCCGCGAATACGTTCCGGCACATTTGCAATCTGAAGCGCCAAAGCATGATTGTCATGGTTCAATCCGTTTGCAACCTCAAGCATTATGGTTTCGTATTCTGCAGCAAGCTGACGTTCCATCCGGCGCTCCCCACTCCAACCGCAAAAGTCGAAAGACGTTCCGCGCAGAAACTTCAATTTTGCGAGAACTCGCATCGCGCTGAAAATCCATCCGCCGTAGGTCCGTTTATCGCGGAGCCCCGTTTCCCGATTGAGCTTTGTCAGGATCGGCGGCGCTAGGTGGAACTTCAACTCAAAATCACCCTGGAACGCGTTTTGTAACTGATGCTCAAAACGCCCGTCAGTATAAAGGCGGGCTACTTCA
The DNA here is from genome assembly GCA_002724555.1 of Rickettsiales bacterium. Taxonomy (GTDB): domain Bacteria; phylum Pseudomonadota; class Alphaproteobacteria; order UBA8366; family UBA8366; genus UBA6544. Next base: position 16,915 of record PBOZ01000059.1, on the reverse strand, counting down.
TACTCGTCTTTGTAGGCCATCAATTTGTAACCATAGCGAGCAACAGCCTCCGCCAACCCGGACATACCGGCAGCCTTTTCCTTCTCAGCTTTTCGCACAGTTTCGACAAGCGCCTGGTAACGTATCGCGTATTTGCCATTCTGATATGCCGTCAATTCACGGCTGCGATGGGCGACGATCTCTTCCAAAGTCGCTGGCATATCACGTTCGACCGCTGTGCTTTCAGCTGCCCTGCGGACAGCCTCCATATCCAATACCGCACGCCGGCCCCAGTCGAACGCCGATTTATTCATGTCTATAGCAACGCCGTTTAGCTCGATCGCTTTGAATATAGCTTCTGAGCTAACGGGAATAAGACCGCGCTGATAGGCGTAACCTAACATAAAGAGATTGGTTGCAATCGAATCCCCCAGAAGCCGCGTTGCCAGCTTCGTCGCATCGATGCGGTCTACACTTTCGTGGCCAGCCGCCTCGGTAATACGAGCGCCAAGTTCATCGCCCGGGAACTTAAGGTCGGGATTCCGGGTGAAATGCCCAGTGATCTGTTCATGGCTGTTAACAATCACCTGCGTTCGTTCCTGTGACATTGTCGCCAAGGCCACCTCACCACCTGTTACAAGACTATCACAGCCTAGCACTAGGTCGGCAGCACCGAGGTTTAGTTTCACCGCCGTAATATCGCTTTCAGTTGCGGCCAGCCGAATATGGCTGGTCACCGCGCCACCCTTCTGCGCCATTCCGAATTGATCGACGGTGGAAAAGACATTGCCTTCCATATGCGCGCCCATCGTCAACAGTGCGCCAATCGTAACAACACCGGTGCCACCGACACCGGCTACAAGGACGCTGTAAGTCTTCCGATCACTGAACTGAGGGCGATTAGGCTCTGGCAGATAGGTTAGATGCGCGGGCACGACAGTCGTGGTCGCAGTTCGCTTCATCTCGCCGCCCATCACGCTCACGAAACTTGGGCAAAACCCATCGGCGCAAGAAAAATCTTTGTTGCAGGCCGATTGGTCAATCTGTCGTTTGCGACCGAACGTGGTATCCAATGGCACAACTGAAAGGCAGTTGGATTTTTCATTACAATCGCCACAACCCTCGCAGACCAGATCGTTAATGAGCATGCGACGCGGTGGGTCTACCATCTGGCCCCGCTTGCGCCGCCGACGTTTTTCCGCCGCACAAGTCTGGTCGTAGATAATCACAGTGACGCCTTTCGTCTCCCGCATCTGCCTTTGAACACGGTCGAGCGCCTGACGATGTTCAACTTTAATATCGCGCGAGAAAGCCCCCAACGGATACTTTTCCGGCTCATCAGTGACCACCGCAATTTCCTTCACGCCTTCCGCTGCCACCTGCGCAGCGATTGCCATTGGTGTGAGCGGTCCGTCAATCGGTTGCCCGCCGGTCATAGCCACCGCATCATTAAATAAAACCTTAAAAGTGATGTTGCTCTCAGCCGCAACACAGGCACGGATTGCAAGAATGCCAGAATGATAGTACGTCCCGTCACCAAGGTTCTGGAAAACATGCTCAGTCTTTACAAACTTTTCTTGACCAACCCACGTCAAACCCTCACCACCCATATGGCAGTGCGTCAAAACGTTACGGTCCATATAAGTCGACATGTAATGGCAGCCGACGCCGCCATGCGCACGACTGCCATCCGGCACCTTAGTTGAAGAGTTATGTGGACAACCCGAGCAAAAATAGGGCAAGCGCGTGACGCTTAGTTCATTACGTTTGCTGTCTGCAACGGCGCGGGCATCTAAAAAACTGAGACGGGCATCGATCCGCTCACTGGAGTAGAAATGCGAAATGCGTTTCGCGATAACGCGGGTTATGTCTTCCGGCGTGAATTCTGGAAAAATTGGCAAAATTCGTGTACCGGTGTCGTCATGTTGTCCAATAATCCGGGGTCGGCGACCATCCGGCAGCTGGTATAAAGCGCTCTTTAATTGGCTCTCCATCATTGGATGTTTTTCTTCAACGACGAAGACTTCTTCAAGACCGTCTGCAAATTCGCGGAGCAGGGCTTCATCAGCAGGCCATGGCATACCAATCTTCAACATCGAGATGCCAAGCTCCGCACCTGTTTGGCCATCTAATCCAAGTTCGACTAACGCCTGCCGTGCGTCTGTCCAGGCCTTACCGCTAGCGATTATACCAAAACGTGGTTTCGCACTTCGTTGCGTAATGCGGTTAATGCCATTGGCCCGAGCAAAAGCGATTGCCGCTGGCATTTTATAAATATGACTGCGCGGCTCCTGATCCTTCCATGAATCAGGAAAGCGAATATTCAGGCCGCCCGGCGGCATGGTGACATCATTAGGCTGCACAATGGCTGGGCGCATGGGATTCGCATCGATGGGCGCCACAGCGTCCACTGTATCAGGGATTAACTTCAGGCCAACCCAACACCCGGAAAACCGAGATAATGCCCAGCCATAGAGGGCATAGTCGATGACTTCTTGCACATTCGCCGGATAAAGCACCGGCATCAACAAATCAGCGAAAAGCGGTTCGTGCGCCGCTGGTGAATCTGTAGAAGACAATGCATGATCATCACCCACAACGCACAGCACGCCACCGTGCTGCGACGAGCCTGCCTGATGCCCATGACGAATGGCGTCTATACTGCGATCAATCCCCGGCCCCTTGCCGTACCATATCGAGAATACACCATCGAAGTTACCATCCCCAAACATGCCAGCCTGCTGGGTGCCCCATATCGCTGTGGCTGCAAGATCTTCATTTATGGCCGGCAGGAAATGAATGTCGAAATCCGGTAAAAACCGCTTACCCGCCCAAAGCTCCTTGTCAAGGTTATGCATCGGCGAACCGCGGTAACCAGAAATGAAACATCCCGTTTTAAGGCCATCTGCCATATCACGGATGTGCTGCATCATCGCTGCGCGGACTAATGCTTGCGTACCCGTAATATAGACCGAACCTTCTCGGCCATCGTATTTATCGTCGAGCGAGACCGTTTTGAGCACCATGTCGAGACGCCTATGTCTAGTTGAGTGGCTGACATTTAGGTAGGTTCGGCCCGTCTACTGGCCAGCTTGAAACTACACCGTAGGGCTGTTTTTCAATTAATCGGTCTATCTTCAAGAAGCAAAGACAGATGCACAAAGGGAGAACTATTGTGCCCATCGACTATGAAAAACGAAACAGCGTCGCCTATATCACGCTCAATAATCCTGAAAAGGCTAATATTCTCGACAAGCCAACCTCAGACGATATTTCTGCCGCCTGGATCGACTTGTGGGAAGATAAAGATATTCGTTGTGCCATTGTTACTGGTAAAGGCGATAAACATTTCTGCGGTGGCCATAACTTAACACCGCGCCCGGATTTAACGGACGAAGATCGCGAATTTCTGCGGCTCCAAAAAGTCTATTGGCCACTCGCCGGAACCGTCCATGGCCAAACCACTGGCGTAGACGGTCGAATGGGAGACCATTACCCCCGTGTCTGGAAGCCGGTAATCGCCGCCGTCAACGGCTGGGCCGCCGGTGCCGGACTATATTTACTCCTCTCGTCTACCGACATTCGGATTGCAAGTGCCGAGCACGCCCGTTTTAAATTCGCGCTTTTGACGCAAGGATGGCTCGGTAACGGTCCGGGTGCCAGCTTGTTGGCACATCAACTCCGGTATAGCGATGCGATGAAGATCTTACTGACGGACGAGCCCTTTGATGCAGCCGAAGCACACCGGATCGGACTGGTGAATGAAGTCGTGCCACATGAGCAACTCATGGAAAGAGCGGAGAAAATGGCCCGACATATAGTCTCGCTCCCTCCCGTTGCCGTACGTATGATGAAAGAGTTTGTCGTCCGCTTCGGCGATTTGCCGACTGACCAAGCATGGCATATTCAAAACATAATCAATTCGATGCTGATTCAGACGACAATGGATGGCGAAGAAGGACGACAGGCCTTCAATGAAAAACGCTCTCCAAATTTCACTGGCACACTTCGCAAACGAGGTGAACCTTGGCCTGAATGGAGTGAAGAAGATATAGAAAGACTGGAAGATGCCTATCGAAGCGGTGAATACTGAACTTAACCGAAAGCTCCGCGCTCTCTTAGGCCAGCAATATCTGCATCCGATAATTCCAAAACCCTATTCACCACGCTGTCGGTATGTTCTCCAAGGTCCGGGGCGTTTCCTACCGCACGCCCAAAATCCGCCTGCCAGGGTAGACCGGGCAAATGTCCCTCTTTCCATTCATCCCAGAAACCTCGTGTCATTAGGTGTGGGCTCTTAGCTAAGTCTTGAGTGGTAGCTAAAACCGCGACGGGAATTTTAAGTGCAGAAATCTGTAACGCCGCTTCCGTCGATGAACGTTTCGATATCCAATCGGTCATTATTTGCTCTATTTCACCTTCAACCTCTCGTCGTTCCATATCCCCTCTTTGTCGATATGGCGCTAATCCAGGGATCAGGTCGCAAAGCCCTGACCACTGAACGTCATCAGTAACGGTAATACCGATCCAGGCATCTGTCCCCTGGCAGGGGAAGATACCATGCGGGCTATAAGTCGCCGAATAATTTCCCTGCGGCTCCATACGTCCAGCAAGCTGACACTGTATTAGCGGCTCCGCCATGGTCCACAGCATAGCTTCAACCATTGAGAAGTCGACCCGAGCACCTCCGCCCGCGCGCTGTCGTCGCCAGATCGATGCGGCAGCGACAAATGCCAATTTGAGACCGCACATTGGGTCGAGCCATGCCATTCCAACACGCGGCGTTGTACCCAGATGTCGGTTCAAGCCTGCAAAACCAGTATAGCACTGCAGAAGCGTTCCATATGCCACGGCCTTCGCTTCAGGCCCATTGCGTCCCATACCAGAAGCGGAGATGTATATTAAGTTTGGATTAATTTTACGGAGCGCGTCAGCGCCAAGCCCTAAACGGTCCATGACACCCGTTGCGTAATTCTCAATCAATATGTCAGATTTACAAACCAAATTGCGCGCAATATCGAGCGCCTCTGGCTGTTTTAGATCCAATACGATGCCTTCTTTAGCTTGCCCAAGCACGTTATGAAGCTCGGAGGCCCGCCCCGGGTCTCCTCGGCCGGGCGCCTCTACTTTAATCACTTCCGCTCCCATCGCCGCCAAATAACGGGTCGCAGTCGGGCCAGCGATCACCCAGCTAAAATCCAGGACACGGACACCAGAAAGCGGCAAAGAACCAAGAGGTGGCTGGTTAACTGGCTTATCACCCGCAACAAAATCAATTCGAAAGGGACTTTTAATTGTTTTTATCACGGCACCATCAATTTCCAACTTCCTAAAAGCGCATCGGCTTTCGAGCTGATGTGATGTCAGGTGTTCGGTAGGTTCTTTTAGCGGGAAGCTTGGAACATGGGCCTTTTGTGCGAGCCTTGCAATCAACTGTTTATCGCGCTGTCGGCTCCAGACAGACATCAAGGTGTGGAGTTCGTCCCAGTTCTGTATCCGATCCTGCTTGGTCGCGAACCGAGCATCATGGCCCCAAGCTGGCGAACCCATGGCTTCAAGCCAAGCTGCCCATTGATGATCCTCGCGCGGTGAAATGGCGGCAAAACCATCGCTTGCAGGGAGAATGCAAACCGTCGCACCGTTGCCGTCAGTCAACCGTTTGCGGGACCATCCACTGCCGCCCATACCAGCCTTCGTTAATTCCGTCATAGAAAGTGTAGCCAAGGCCTCTTGGATCGAAACATCGACAACAGCCGGACGCGCCAGAAGCGCTGCATGCATCCCAGCACAGGAAGCGGCAAGCCCCCCAATGAAGGCAGACTGCTCACCAACCGCACGCAACGGTGCTTCCGACAAATCATCAACCTGGCCGGTTAGACAGCGTGCAATCGCACTGGCGCAAAAAAGAGTGAGGTCAGTTGCCGGTTTATCGGCGTCCGGCCCGGTCTGGCCAAAGGGTGAAATATAGATAATGGCGGCGTTCGGATAGTGACCCCGCATCGTATCCAGGTCCCATCCTTTAGAAGCTAATGCGGCCGGTCCCCCTTCCACCACCACAACCTCTGCGCGCCTCGGCAAATCGGTTACGATAAATTTGCCGCCATTGAGATGTTCTGCAATTGGCGCTCCCTGCGCAGGCTCGTAAGAAAACACATTGGCACCAACATCCGCAAAGATACGGCCGCAAACGGCCGCGGCTAGTCCGGCACCGACTTGCAAGACCGTCAATCCCTTCAACACGCTCATATCTTAACCCCATCCGTTGTTGGGAAAGTTGGTCCGTCAATCCGTGAGGTCCAGTTCCATCCTCACAGCGTGCGCAGAAATTCCAGTAGCGCCACCCTTTGTCCCACTGAAAGTTTTTTGAATTTTTCTCGAGCCGACGCCCCCTCTCCACCGTGCCACAAAATCGCTTCGGTCAAGCTGCGTGCCCGTCCATCGTGTAGATAGAAAGTATTCCCATTCACCGCATCCGTCAGACCAATTCCCCACAGTGGCGCAGTCCGCCATTCCCGCCCAGTCGCCTTACCTTCAGTCATACCATCTGCAAGCTCATCTCCCATATCGTGTAGTAACAAATCCGTATAAGGCCGAATTGTCCGACTGCGCAGAGCGACCAACGGATGATCATCCCCAGTTCGCATTTCTTCCCGATGACATGCCGCACAGCCAGTACGTCGGAAGAGGAGTTGTCCCGCTGCAGTTCCTGCACGCGGCGGTGGCGCACCCAACGCCTGCAAATAAAACGTCAAATGGCGCACAACTTTTGCAGAGATTTCCAAGCCATTATGCCGCTCGTTTCCGCCATGCGGCGCTTGCTGACAATCAATCTGCGCCACCGTGCAATCACCCCAGAGTGCTGGATATAGCGAATTGGCAATGCCGATATCATTTGAAAGCGCAACTGCATTCTGGTCAGCAACCGTTGCGTGCCCAGCCTTCCAACCAAAACGCCCAAGCCGGAGATCGTTGTGTGCTTCGCTCCGTACGCCGTTCGCGCGGCCAGAAATACCGTCACCATCAAGATCTTTTGGGTCGTCATAAGCTAAAATCTCAGCAACGTCGACAGCTTCCAGAAGGCCAAGTCCAAAGACCGGCGGCGCCAACCTTGGGCTGAACCCGATGCCGGCGGCAAACGGACCGTATTTCAAGTCGGCAACCTCGTAAATTGGGCGCCGGAGGCGAACAATTGTTCCGTCCGACAACTCAACGAAACTCTCTTCATAACGAACTAAGACCTGGCCCTCCGCATCAATTCCGGCAACGGCCTTGTCTTGTATTTGGACACCGTATACCGGATCAGGTTGCCTCAACTTCAAGATTAACCCAATCTTATGATTTCCGCGCCCGTCACCCACATGGCAATCAGAACAAGCTCGTGCATTGTATAAGGGCCCAAGCCCGTCCGACGCCGTCGTCTCACTCGGTGCGGGACGCCAGCTTTTGCGGAAAAGCGAGTTGCCAAGATGTACCGTCGCCTGGTCATACTCTGTGAGGCCGGCGACTGGCCGCGAAAACGCATCCGGACCAGCCGCAGCGGCCGACGTCGCCAAAAAAAAACCGGAAAAGCACGCGACGGCGCTACTTATGATCAGCGGCAATCGCCTCGCTGACATTGGCAAATCCATCCTCTTTCAACAATGCCGCCAATTCTCGTTTGATGCGCCCTACAAGCCCCGGGCCCTGGAAAACCAGCGCAGTATAGAGCTGTACCAGCGAGGCGCCGGCCCTAATCTTTGCATAAGCGTCTGCACCGGAGGCTATTCCACCACAACCGATTAGTGGGATTTTCCCCTCGGTCAGTCGGTAAAATTCGGCCAGACATTTCGTTGACTTCTCCATCAACGGCTTACCCGAGAGGCCGCCCGCTTGCGATTTATCTGGACTGTGCAAACCCGCTGGTCGGTCGATAGTTGTGTTGCCGACGACCAACCCGTCGATACCGGAAGACACAACGACATCTGCTATATCATGCATTTCGCTTGTATCGAGATCGGGCGCAACCTTAACCAGTAGCGGTGGCATTTTCGTAATATCTCTCGAAGCCCGCGCGCGCGCATCCATCGAAGCACTAAGCAATCGCGCCAGACTTTCTCTTGCCTGCAAGGCCCGAAGTCCCTCGGTATTCGGCGACGAGACATTAACAACGATATAATCCGAAAGCAGCGTTAATCGCTCAATGCCTATCACATAGTCGTCTTCGGCTTGTTCGGTCTCTTTGTTCTTACCTACATTTGCACCAACAATCCCAGACCGCATGCCCCGAGCTTCAAGCCGCGCCGCATACGCCTCCAGTCCACCGCTATTAAAGCCAAGGCGATTGATTACCGCCTCGTCATCAGAAAGGCGAAAAAGGCGTGGTTTCGGATTACCCTGCTGCGGGCGCGGCGTCACGGTGCCGGCTTCGACAAAGCCGAGCCCGATGCGCAGCATAGCGTCTGGCACTTCGGCATCCTTGTCGAATCCAGCCGCTAGTCCAATCGGATTGGGAAAGTTAAGCCCCCAGAGAGACTGCGCCAATACGGCATCGTCTGATATGCTGTCACCGCCAACGAGTCCTGACTTCAGCGCCCAAACTACGAGACCGTGTGCGGTCTCGGCGTCGAATAAATGCAGGACGGGGCGGGCGAGTGCGAACGGGAACATGATTAACGAACTATGTAGCCAATTCAGCAGGAATTGTCATGTGCTCGTCGAGCATCGACGGCATCGCCCTGAGATCACTGAGAATCAGCTGTTCCTCGATGAACTTCACATTAATCGTGGTAGCCGCTGCCCCGCGCGCGAAATGCGAATTTACCCTTACGATCATAAAACGTTCCTAATTATTAATTCTGGGGCAGAGGCCAACACTTTTACTCTGCTCCTCTGAAAGAGAAAAGAATGATACCTAGAAGATCAAAAAATCCCCTCTCCCCTTTGCCGAAGAGCAGGAATACTTATGTGAAAGTCGAGAATGGCAGTGTGAATTAGAGAACCTGTCCCTAATCCCTTCCCCACCTAACTCTTTCTCAACCGCCAAAACTGGAGTGCCTAATATGGCCCACCTCACATTGAGCCTTTCCTGTGTTGATTACGACCGGACGCGCGCAATCTTTGAAGAAAAGGTTCGGGTGGCGGGGTGCGATATTGTAATGACCGCAATGTCGCCAGAAGAGGCGTTCCATCGGGCGTTCAAATTCCAGGAGTTCGATATCTCCGAACTCTCTATGTCGAGCTACATGAACCAAGTCGCAAAAGACGGCAGCCCGTACGTCGGGATTCCCGCATTTCTTTCACGGATGTTCCGGCACTCTTCCATATATATCCGGACCGATAAAGGGATAGAGAAGCCAGAGGATTTGAAGGGAAAGATCGTCGGTGTGCCAGAATACCAGATGACAGCCGCACTCTGGGTGCGTGGGATGTTGGCCGACGAATACAACGTGCAACCAGCTGACATGAGTTGGCGGGACGGCGGCCTTGAGGAAGGTGGTAAAATTCCCAACCTCAACTTGAGCCTGCCTACTGACGTAAATCTACAGACCATACCTATCGATCGCACCCTGTCAGAGATGCTGGATACCGGGGACATCGACGCCCTAATAAGCGCTCGCGCGCCTTCTTGCTTCGGGCAGAACACCAAGGTAACAAGACTGTTCCAAGATTATCGTGCGGCAGAGGAAGCCTACTATGAGAAAACTGGGCTCTTTCCGATCATGCATATCGTCGGTATCCGCAAGAGCCTGGTCGAACAACATCCTTGGCTACCTGTGAATGTGTTGAATGCCTTTATCGAAGCAAAACAGATTTGCTACACAAATCTTGCAAAAGTTGGACATCTATTCACCACGTTACCATGGCCCGTCGACGAATTTGAAGCCGCGAAAAAACTGATGGGTGAAGATTACTGGCCCTACGGTATTCGCCAAAACGCCACCGTGATCGAGGCAATGTGCCGCTATTCTTTTGATCAAGGCCTGACCGATCGGAAACTGACGGCGGAGGACCTCTTTGCACCATCCACTTTTGAACTTGCTAAGGTTTAACCAGTCTTGGCGATTGGGGCCGAATCGGCTTATAGGCTGAAGGATCGATAAACAAAGAACTAAGGGACCGGGTAATGGCAATGCAGGGCGCTTTCCCAGACGAACGAACAATGGCGGATGTGACCGCGAAAATGCTGGTCGAAGTTGGTGCCGTAAACTTCAACGCTAAGGAGCCGTTCATTCTTACCTCGGGATGGGCAAGTCCAGTCTACCTCGATTGCAGGCGGCTGATCTCTTTCCCCCGTGTGCGGGAAACGCTAATGGAGTTTGGCGTCTCAAAAATTTTAAAAAACGCCGGATTTGAACAATTCGACGCTATAGCCGGCGGCGAGACCGCGGGGATCCCTTTTGCTGCATGGATTGCGGAGCGGATGATGCTACCAATGCAATATGTGCGAAAGAAGCCAAAGGGTTTCGGGCGCAATGCACAAATCGAAGGCGTTATTGAAGAAGGTCAGCGCATCTTGCTGGTCGAAGACATGACGACCGACGGGCGGTCCAAGATTAATTTCTGTAATGCTTTGCGCGAAGCTGGGGCCAGCGTCGACCATATATTTGTTATTTTCTATTATGATATTTTTCCCGACAGCCCTGCGATACTAGAGGAGGCTAAGGTGAACATGCACCACCTTGCAACTTGGTGGGACGTCCTACGTGTCGCGAAAGACGACGACCTCTTCGACAGTAAAACGCTCTCTGAAGTTGAAAAGTATTTCAACGACCCAAAAGCCTGGTCCGAGGCAAACGGCGGTGTTGCGGAAGGCACAGGCTAAGTTTTGGATTTGTCAAAACAATACCGTCATTCCGGCAACGGCAACAATCCAGCAAGAGCCCTAGCCCGCCCGGAATTTCGTCACCGCAGGAATGATGCTGGAGCCTAAGCATGTCTAAAGAGAAAATCCTCTGGACGCCAAAACCCGGCGGCTTGGTGGGCAAACCCGTCCGACGGTTTGAGGATGCACGGCTGCTGCGCGGCGAAGGCCGGTATATCGCGGACCTGTGCATCAAAGGCATGACCCATATGGCAGTCGTGCGCTCGATTTATCCGCACGCACGAATTCTTGACATCGAAACACGCGACGCAACGGAATTGCCGGGCGTGCTTGGTATCTGGACCGGCCGTGACACAGCAGCAGACGGCCTAGGTGGCCTGCCGTGGGAGCGTCGACCCTTTAACGTGCCGACCGACGTCCCAAAGGGTGACCCGTCCATCAGACAGCCGCAACCCGTTTTAGCGAAAGATCTGGTCCGCTACCTTGGGCAACCTGTCGCCGTGGTTGTCGCGGAAACGCTCGAACAGGCACTTGACGGAACAGAAGCCGTCTTCGTCAACTACGAACCGCTCACACCTTTGATAGACGTGCGCGCAAGCGCCGCTCGCGGCGCGCAGCAAATCTGGGAACAATCGCCCGGCAATTGTTGTTTCAACTTCCAGGTCGGCAATGCCAATGCCGCGGACGAAGCCATCACCGCGGCCGCGACAGTCATACGCCTGTCAAGCGACAACGGACGATTGGTTCAAAACCCATTAGAGACACGAGGGTATGTTGGATTATGGGATGCGGATGCCGAATGCTACACCCTCCATGCGGCAGCCGGAAAACCGCAAACAGTCGGACGGGATCTGGCGCAGTTCGTTTTCGGCCTGCCAGAAGATAGCGTGCGGGCCGTCACCAAAGACGTAGGCGGCGGGTTCGGCGCAAAAAACCCGCTCTATCCTGAACAAGCACTCGTGCTCTGGACAGCAAAGAAACTCGATCGCCCAGTCAGTTGGCAGTCTAGCCGCAGCGAGACCTTTCTCGCTGACTATCAAGGACGCGGACAAGCCGCGGATGCGGAGATGGCCTTAGATAAAAAAGGCAACGTCTTGGCGTTACGGATCAACATACTTGCCGATCTCGGCGCTTTTCTTGGCCCTCGTGGCTCCACGGCACCAAATATGTGGCGCACTATGGGTGCCAGCGTCTACGACTTACCCGTTGTCGATTATAACGTTCGCGCGATCCATACCCATAATATGCCAACATGCCCCTACCGAGGTGCAGGAGCACCCGAAGCCGTTTTCATAATCGAACGCCTGTTTGACATGGCCGCGGCCAAATTGGGCCTCTCTGCCGGAGACATACGCAGGAAAAACCTCATTTCAGCCGAAGCCATGCCCTTCAAAACCGCCATTGGGACCACTTTGGATAGCGGCGATTTCGCTCAAGTGATGGATTCGGCAGAAAGGATGGCCGATCTCAGCGGCTTTGACGCGCGAAAGGCGAAAAGCGCGGCTCAAGGCCGGTTGCGCGGTCTCGGCTACGGTAATTTACTGGAGGCCTGTGGCGCCGGGATCCCAGACCGTGCCGTGATCTCGTGTCTCCCAGATGGCCAGGTACAAATGCGCCTTGGTTCCATGTCAAACGGGCAGTCACACGAGACTGTTTACGCCCAAATGCTCAGTGATTGTATCGATATCGATATAAATAACATAACTCTTATTCAGGGCGATTCGAAAGAAACGCCGTGGGGCATGGGGACCGGCGCCTCCCGGTCGATGACAGTCTGCGGCAGCGCCCTGATCTTGGCCGCTGGTGAGGTCATCAAGAAAGGTCGAAAACTCGCTGGAGATATGCTCGAAGCCGCAGAAAACGATATTCAGTACAAGAATGCATTGTTTAGTGTTGCAGGCACGGATCGATGCGTAAGTTTAGCTGAGGTCGCTGCGCGGGCAATTGCCAACGGTGCTCCCGCGGATCGTGGGCTCGAAATCGAGCATAGCTACAATCCAATCGGCGCGACCTATCCAAACGGCTGCCATATCGCCGAAGTTGAGGTCGATCCGGAAACTGGTGTCGTGTCATTGGAAAACTATGTGATGGCCCAGGATGTCGGCCGCGTGCTCAATCCGATGGTGGTCGAGGGTCAATTGACAGGCGGCGTGGCACAAGGAGTTGGACAGGCCTTACTGGAATGGAATGTCAAAGACCCTGAATCAGGGCAATTACTCTCGGGTTCTTTCATGGATTGTGCCCTGCCAAGGGCCGCCGATTTGCCAGCATTTTCAACTGAAATTCTCGAAGTTCCATGCGCGAACACGCCTACTGGGGTGAAGTCCGTTGGCGAGGCCGGCTCTACCGGGGCGCCGGCGGCTGTAGTCAACGCTATCGTGGATGCATTACGACCCTTGGGCGTGAAACATCTCGAAATGCCTGCAACGCCCCATGCGGTATGGCAGGCGATACAGGTCGCGAAGGGATAATCGACACTCAGGCAGGCTAAGGATGAAGTGCATCGATGCAGCTCTGGATCCTAAGCGTTTGGAAGGGCGAAACTACCTTTTAAAAAGGGTCTTCAGCCAATTGCCAAAAGCAGCGAAGAAGAGTGATAAACCAGAAATTACTTGCGGCTCTGCGGTAGCTTCTGGAGCTGGGGAGGTCGATACTTCTAAATGTTCTCCCACCGAAGCCGCCTTATCCCTCGCAATCTCATCTTCCAACGCTTTGGCGAACTGGCCGATCAGCTGCGACGCCACCGATTGGATCATACCAACGCCGCGACCATATTGCGCGACGGAACCAGACAGGGTCAGATCGGTTTCAATTAAGACTCTCGAGCCCGTATCAATCGGTTCAATGCTGAATGTTACAGCCGCATTGGCGCCACCACGGCCCTTTGGGTCTTTTCCTTGCGCCTTCACTTCCGCGGTCTGGGCTACTTCATCAACATTTTCAAAGCCTGCTTCCCCCTCAAAGGTAAGCGCTACTGGGCCGAGGCGTACTGACACAGTGCCTCTGAAATTTTTATCATCAATGATTTCTGTCAAGGTCGCTCCCGGCATACAGGGCGCAATGCGCTCTACATCCATCAGCACAATCCAAGCTTCCGCCGGTGGTAAAGAGACATCAAATGAATTGTCAAATTTCATTAATTAGTTCCAAGCCCAAACCGGTTGCTCCAGATGCTCGACACGGGTGTTCCGACCGAATATGCCCACTTCGCGGAATTGATAAACGACGGCCGCAGTCGGCGCGTGTACCTGGGTGTTGACGATATTAAGACGGATTAGCGGCCGGTCGCTCTCGGGAATAGAGGCAAATTCTGGAGCCTCCGGATGCGCCAATTCCCGAAGCGGCACTTTATAAATAATCGCGACCTCACTGGGATTGGCCTTGGGTTTGATTTCTTTATCAACCCAGAATACGAAGGGCGTTATCCGGTAACCTGAACGGGTCGGATAGTCATCCAGCGTTCCCATAAGGTGATCCGAAGTAAGATTAACATTAATCTCCTCGCGCATCTCCCGGAGCGCCGCTTCCAACGCTGTCTCACCTTCATCAACACGACCACCTGGCAACGCAAACTGGCCTGAATGTGCGTTCAGCCGAGGGCTCCGTTTCGTCAAAATAAAGGCAGCCTCGCCGTCTGCACCTACCACGACGATAGACACAGCTGCATGCCGCAGCCCTTCTTTGGCCCCGCGACGGTCCTCAAAACCATCAATATTGTTCAGTAGCGTCCGACGCAGCGCATCATCAAATGAATAGGTCATAACGGCAAACAAAATAGCGCAATTCACGGAGATCGGAAGTAAAAAGCAGCTCGCAATTGCTGGTGTGCGGCCAACTTTAGTGAAATGTTGAGCAAAAATTAGGAGACGAGCCATGGAGATGGGCAAGATCGGCGCATGGGTATCGACTAACGCCTTAAACCGGGAAGAGCTAGCGGAATTGGCACGCGGCGTCGAAGACCTTGGCTACGATACGCTTTGGTATCCTGAATCGACCACTTATGAATCTCTCGCCATGGGTAGCTACCTGCTTTCCAACAGTACTAAGCTCAAGGTAGCGAGCGGTATCGCGAATATATACGCGCGCGACCCTTACACCGCGATTTCAGGCCACAATTCACTCAACACATTGTACGGTGACCGCTTCTGCTTGGGCCTCGGCGTCTCGCATGTCCCGCTGGTGACCGGGCGGCGGGGTCATGCATTCGGCAAGCCGGTCGCAACCATGCGCACCTATCTCCAAGGCATGGCGGAGGCGGAGGTTGATCTTAAAGTGCCTTCCCGTAACGTCGTTCTCGCCGCCCTTGGACCAAAGATGTTAGAACTCTCCCGCGATATGGCGGAGGGCTCGCTCCCTTATTGCGTCACGCCCGAGCACACTTCTATGGCAAAGGAGATCATGGGCCCCGATAGGTGGCTCTGCGTAGAACAGAAAATTGTCTTCACCCAAGACCAAACGGTCGCCCGCAGTGTCGCTGCACGAAACATGGCGCGCTATCTGGCTATGCCGAACTACCGCAACAACTGGCTTCGAATCGGCTTCAGCGAGCGCGAACTTGAGGGCGGTGGCAACGAACGGTTCCTGGATGCGATGGTCCTCTGGGGTAGCGAAGACAATATCAGGCGGGGCCTTCAGGCCCATATCGAGGCTGGCGCAACCCAGCTGGTCATCCAGCCGCTTGACCCCATCGGCAAATCGACACCGGATTGGAACGCGCTGAAAACATTCCGGCCAGAGACATGGTAAAACCGGCTCATTTTTCACGCGCCAAAGAATAGATGGAAAGGAGGGATACCATGGACGATATAACACGCATGCTCATTGAGCACGAATGCCGAAGGCTGATGCTGCTTTATTGTCAACATGTCGACCATCTGGCACCAGAGGCGTTTGCAAACCTCTTTACCGAAGATGCCTATTACAATCCTGCAGCGCACCCGGAAATGACCGGACAGGCAGAAATTCTCGACTGGATTAAGGCTTATCCAAGAAACCGGAGGGCTCGCCATTGTTCAGTCAATCAGCTCGTTGACGTGGTTGATACGGAAAATGCGACCGGCACCTCTTACGCGATGGTGTTTCGCCAAGAGGACCCGTGCGAGGGCACGCCTTCGCCCAACGTGGCTCCGCGTGCCATCGTCGAGTATCGTGACAAATTCCGCCGAACGGCCAAAGGCTGGCGAATCGCGGAGCGGCAATATCAATACGACTTTCTGAAAGCGGAGTAGCACTATGGGAATTATGCAGCTAGCCGAACAGGCCATCAGCGAAATCGAATCAATCAACGCCAAAGACGCAATCACACGAAAAGACAGTGGCGAATTGGTGTTCGTCGACGTCCGCGATATCCGCGAGGTCGAGAAAAGCGACACTATCACTGGCTCCCATCACGCGCCGCGCGGAATGATTGAATTCTGGTTCGACCCAGAAAGCCCTTACTATCGAGAAATTTATGGCGAGAAGGAAAAAACTTACGTTTTGTTCTGCAACGGCAACCCACGTTCAGCCCTCTCCGCCAAGTCGCTCAAAGATATGGGCATCACCAATGTCGCGCAGCTTGAGGGTGGTTTGCCCGCCTGGCGGGAGGCGGGCGGGCCTACCGAGAAAAAAACAAAAAAATAGCGGCACGATGCACGGTTTCATTGTCCGTGCCCATCACGAACCGAAAAGTTTCAACGGTGCGCTAACCGAAGCTATTCGCGATACGCTCGTCACGAAAGAAGATAAGGCTTCCAATTCTGATCTTTACACGATGGATGTTAACCCGGCTCCCTGCCGCCCCTTGAGCGATTTCGACCAGAAGACGCTGCGTCTCAAAACGAAGTTTTAGTCCGCCTTGTTCTTAACGCATGTAATCGTCTAAACCGGCGCGTTCGAGCTGGCGAAGCAACATCGGCCACTCCATTCCAGCTTCGATGAAGCCGCCAGGGCCGTACATGCTGAGGCCCATTTCAATGGATTTCTGTTGGGTAACTTCAGAAATCTGTTGTAGCTCGGCACCACCAGTCATCGCATCAATCTGGTGGCGGCACGCAGTCTCAATCCGATATAAAAATACGAAGGCTTCGCCCACCGTCTTGGCGACGGATAGTAGACCATGATTACGAAGGATAAGAATTGACTTGCCTTCGATAT
>PBOZ01000058.1 GCA_002724555.1 Rickettsiales bacterium | reverse complement strand
TCTTTTGCAGCCTTTGACCGATATTTGGGAAGGTGACAGTTCGCGGCGGCTTATTTTTACCGCAATGCATGAGAAGTTTTTTACAGATATCAAAGTTGCTTTTTTTGCCGGGTCGTTCATTGCCTTTCCAATAATTGCAAATCAAATCTGGATATTTATCGCACCGGGTCTCTATAAGCAGGAGAAGAGAGCATTTTTGCCGTTCCTAGTAGCAACACCGTTTCTCTTTTTTATCGGAGGAGCGTTTGTTTATTACTTTGTGTTTCCAGTAGCATGGCCTTTTTTCGCAAGCTTCGAACAGGAGGGTGTTAAAGGTGCCATGGCTATCACGCTAGAGCCGAAAGTTAACGAATATCTGTCTCTTGTAATGCGTTTGATTTTTGCTTTTGGATTGAGTTTCGAATTGCCAGTCATAATGACATTGCTTGCGCGTGCCAGAATTATGACAAGCGATAGTATGCGTAGGAAACGCCGTTATGCAATTCTTCTGGCATTTGTGGCAGCAGCAATTCTAACTCCACCAGATCCCCTCAGTCAGATTGGGCTCGCGTTACCCATCATTATTCTTTATGAGATTTCAATATTTTTTGCAGTTTTAATAGAACGATCACGCGCGAAACGTGAGTTCTTTGACGATGATAATTCTGAAAAAGAAGACGCGTAATTCGCCACTACGTTAATGGACGGTGTGATTTTCTTTTCGTATAAACGCAAAAATAACGTTATCTAGGTGGCGAAAAGATGCACGATCTCAAAATAATTCGAGATAATCCTAATAATTTCGATGCCGAATTAAAACGGCGTGGAGTAGAGGAGGTTTCTGCGCGCATCCTTGAAATTGATAGTCTTAGGCGTTCAGCACAAACGGCATTTCAAGAAAAACAGGAACGTCGTAACGCGCTGTCGCGTAAAATAGGAAAGGTTAAAAAGGAGGGGGGTGACGCTGATGCTTTAATGGCCGAGGTGCAAGAGCTGAAAGATGGAATTTCAATTCATGAGGCAGAAGAGCGTGACCATGCGGCAATGCTGCAGACGCTACTCCAACAGTTACCAAATATAGCCGCTCCCGATGTTCCTGATGGCGAAAACGAGGATGAAAATTTAGAAGTCAAGGTGGTTGGGGAAAAGGTCAAGATTGTAAGAGATGCAAAAGAACATTTTGATCTTGGGGAAAGTCTCGGCCAGATGGATTTTGAAGCTGGTGCAAAGTTGTCCGGTGCGAGATTTGTTGTGCTCAAGGGTGGGCTTGCTCGCATGGAACGAGCGCTTGCTAACTTCATGCTTGATCTCCACACAGAGGAATTTGGCTACCAAGAGATTGTACCACCAGCTTTGGTCCGTGAAGAAACGTTATACGGTACCGGCCAACTTCCAAAATTTGCTGAAGACTTATTTCGCACTGAAAATGGGTATTGGCTTATACCCACTGCGGAAGTGCCGCTAACAAGCCTAGTATCGGGTGATATCCTCCACGAGGATGAGTTGCCTCTTCGTTACACTGCTTGGACTCCGTGTTTTCGGTCCGAAGCCGGAGCCGCGGGGAAGGATACCCGCGGGATGATCCGGCAGCATCAATTCTCCAAGGTAGAACTAGTCAGCATAACCCATCCTGAAAATTCGGAACAAGAATTAGAGCGTATGACCGGATGTGCCGAAGAAGTGCTGAGACGACTCGGCCTTTCCTATCGAAGGATTATCCTTTGTACCGGTGATATGGGATTTGGCGCCCGAAAAACATACGACTTGGAAGTATGGTTGCCGGGCCAAGGCCGCTATCGAGAGATTTCGAGCTGCTCTAATTGCTGGGACTTTCAGGCACGTCGTATGCAAGCCCGTTTCCGGCCAAATGGTATGAAAGGCACAAAATTCGTTCACACTCTGAATGGTTCAGGGCTTGCAGTTGGCCGCACAATGATTGCGATTATTGAGAATTTTCAGAATATCGATGGCTCCGTCACCATCCCTGAGGCATTACGCCCGTATATGGGGGGTATGGAAGTAATTAAATCGCCGGGAATTACCTGATGTCTTTTATAAGTATTAATTTATCTGCCAGAGGGTGTCATATCGGTATTTAATTTAAATAAGACTTTAAAAATATGTATAACCGGCAATAAAAATTGAATCTCATTGTCACTGTGGAATCCAAATTATTACAAAGGATGTCGCGGAACAATCAATCGGATGGAAAATGAACTTCTAAAAAGCGACCTTTTGTTGGGAGTCATCGATCATATTGCTTTATTATGAGTTAACGCACTACGGAATGGGGCGGGCTTTGGCCAAAGTAGTAAAATGACGCCATCTACTCGAAAGATCAGGCTTGTTCTCGATCTTCGAAGGCGTGGTATAACGAATACCGAACTATTATCCGCCTTCGAACGCGTCCCGAGAGAGGTTTTTGTGCCAGAAACCTTTTTGGATCAGTGCTATGAAGATATTGCACTTCCAATTGGCTATGGTCAAACCGTTAGCCAACCGAGTGTCGTCGCTACGATGCTCCAAGCACTAGAGATCGAACCCGTTCACAAAGTCTTGGAAATAGGGATGGGCTCAGGCTACCAAACAGCCCTATTGACCCATCTTTGTCGCCGCGTTTATACAATTGAATTGTATAAGGAATTACGACTGGAAGCAGAGAAGCGTCTGTATGCGTTGAACCGAAATAACTTTACAAGCATAGCGGGTGATGGCCACTTGGGTTGGCCACAACAGGCACCTTTCGCAAGAATTATCTCTGCCGCCGCGGCAACTGAAGTGCCCCTAGAATTAGTGAAACAGTTACAAGACGGGGGCATCTTAATTTTACCGCTTGGCGGCGAGAAGAAGGTTCAGCAAATCAGCAAGGTTGTAAGAAATGGTACCGGCTACAAAATAGAAAACTTAGGACCAGTTCGTTTCGTCCCATTATTGCAGAACTGTCATAATTCTGTCGGTAGCAATTGAGTGCGTTGACAGCAGATATTGGGTTTGCAGGCATGCGTCAATTATTCTTAACCCTTGTGATGTTAGTGCTTTTGACTGCTGTCAACGGCTGTGGGACACCGCTATCTATCAAGTTATACGAGGAGCGACATTCTAATATTTTAAAAAAGAAAACGTTTGCGGCGCTTCCTCGCGACAATTTCTATAAAGTTAAAAATGGTGATACGCTTTATTTGGTAGCTCAACGATTTGGGGTCTCGAGCCGAGCTCTTATACAAGCAAATAAATTAAGCGCTCCATTTCGACTACAAACGGGCCAACTTCTCAAACTACCTGTCCCACGGAGTCATAAAGTTTTGAAGGGTGATACTCTGTTCGCAATATCACGAAAGTACGGAGTTTCTATGAGTGGCTTAGCACAACTGAACGGACTGAATCCGCCTTATAAAATAATTTCAGGATCCCTTTTACGTTTGCCGGGCACTCTCGTGGCGGTTAGCCGCAAGCAGACACTGGCAAAAAATGCTAATACTCCTTCAAAAGCATTAGGGAAAAGCGTTGCGCGGAGTCAAATTAAAACAAACATTAAAAATAGATCAACGAAAGTAAAATTACCTGCGAATACTGGAGGGTTTGTTTGGCCGCTGCAAGGACGTGTTATTTCTCGCTTTGGGTCTAAAGGAAAAGGCCTCCATAATGATGGAGTGAATTTGGCGGCACCGCGCGGTACACCAGTTCTCGCATCTCAGTCGGGAATTGTTGCGTATGCGGGCAATCAGCTGCGGGGTTTTGGGAACCTCGTACTAATTAAGCATATTAACGGCGTAATGACTGCTTATGCCCATAACGAAAAATTGCTTGTGTCACCCGGCGAACAAGTTCGACGAGGTCAACAAATTGCCAAGGTTGGAAGCACTGGCAGTGTTGCTTCACCTCAATTGCACTTTGAAGTCAGGTCTGGTCGACAGCCAATCGACCCAATTAAATTCCTTACACGTAAAATTTCCTCTTAAGCTGTGAGGTTAGAATTCTATTTAAGTTTTGCGCAGACAAGGCGTGCACGAAGGATTTTCGACATACTCTTTTTATAAATTTTTATGGGTGAAGAATATAAAAATGGAAAACCTGCAAACCTGATAAAGAATTTTGAAAATATTGTGTTCGCCCTTACCGTGTCTCCTGATGTTTAAGGGAGCGGGAAACTAGTTAAGCGCTGATGGTATGTCATTACAAAAATTGGCCTGGAATCGACAGGTGGTGAATTGAAATTACCGACGAGGTCTGTATAGTCCGCCCTGCGTGCCGATCGGCGCCGCGATATTAGGAGTTCCAAATGTTTATTTCCGAAGCTTGGGCGCAAGGTTCCGGTGGTGGAGGTGGTGACATCTTAACCACGATGTTTCCACTTTTGCTTATTTTTGCGGTTTTCTATTTCTTGATTATTAGGCCATCTCAAAAGAAACAGAAAGAGCATCGTGAAATGCTTGCAGCCTTGCGTCGCGGTGACAAAGTCGTGACCGGTGGTGGTATTTTTGGGACTGTTACAAAGGTAATCAGCGATGACGAAGTCCAGGTTGAGATTTCAGATGGTATCAAAGTAAAGATCGCGCGCGCGACTTTAACTAATGTAATGTCGAAGACAGAGCCGGTGAAAGATAAGCCAAAAGATAAAGACGAAAATAAAGAGGAAAATAAAGAGGAAAAGGAGAAGAAGACGGAAGACTCGGATATTGGTGAGAAAAAGGAAGGCTCTAGCCTTCTTGGCCGGCTTACTGGCAAAAACTAATTCTTACAGAACACCAGCAACGGCATGATTAATATTTCAATTTTTCAGCGTGTTACCGTCGCCGTGATTTGTATCCTCGGTGTTCTATATGCACTGCCTAATATATTGCCAGAAAAAACTTTTCAGAGCATCCCAGAAGGGATGCCTGGCAAAACTATTAACCTTGGCCTCGATTTACAGGGTGGCCTCCATCTGTTGATGAAAGTCGAAACTGACGTTGCCGTGGAAGAAATGGTTGGCAATCTAGAAGGCGCCATTCGCCAGATTATTCGAGATGAAAAAGTCTTTCCTAAAGACTTGAAAAACGTGGGAATGGCAGTTGAATTCAATGTTTCGGATGAGAGCAAACTGGAGAAAATCCGAGAGGTTATATATCAATCAGAGTTCGGTACAAATATCGTCAGTGCAGATTCCGGTGGATTGCGTGTTGAGATTACCGATGAAGCAATTACAAAAAGGCGCGCTGACGTTATCCAACAAGCGCTGAAAATCATTCGTTTAAGACTCGACCCGGACGGCACGAAAGAACTCACCGTTCAACAACAAGGAGCTGACCGAATTCTCGTTCAGGTGCCTGGTGCGGACGACCCTGAGGAAATTAAACGTCTTTTGAGTACTACGGCAAAACTGACCTTTCATATTGTCCACCCTCAAATATTTCGTGGAGGACAACGTAAGCCGCCAGGGTATCTCGATTTGCCCGGTACGAAATCGGAAGGTGGGCAGAGGTACTGGGTTCGACGCTTAGTTGATGTTGGCGGCGACCGTCTTGTTGATGCGCAGCCATCATTTGAGCAAAACCGTCCCGTGATATCTTTTCGTTTTGATACCGCCGGTGCACAGAAGTTTGGCCGCGTTACGACACGCAATGTCGGTCGGTTATTGGCAATCGTATTAGATAATGAAGTGATTAGCGCTCCACGTGTGAATGAACCCATTACGGGTGGCAGTGGCATAATTACGGGACAGTTCACGGTTGAAGAGACCCAAGAGCTCGCATTACTTCTGCGTGCAGGGGCCCTGCCGGCTCCGATGTCATTTCTCGAAGAGCGAACAGTGGGACCGGGGCTTGGTGCCGATTCTGTAGAAGCTGGTAAAAATGCAAGCCTACTCGGTTTGATTCTGGTGATAATCTTTATGGTTGTCGTGTATGGTAGATTCGGGCTGATAGCGGATGTCGCACTTCTCTTCAATATTGCAATTATATTTGCATTGCTGTCTGTCCTTCAGGCAACGTTAACTTTGCCTGGTATTGCCGGAATAGTGTTAACTATGGGTATGGCTGTTGACGCGAATGTCCTGATTTTTGAGCGTATTCGCGAAGAAACTTTGGGTGGGCGAAGTCCAATTAATGCCATTGAAGCAGGTTACAAGCGTGCTTTAACAACAATTATCGATTCTAATTTAACCACTCTTATTGCTGCGGTTCTGCTATTCGCATTTGGCTCTGGGCCGATTAAGGGGTTTGCCGTAACGCTATCAATCGGCATTATCACCTCCATGTTCACTGCAATCATGGTAACGCGGTTGCTGATTGTGTTTTGGTTAAAACGGGCGCGCCCACAAACTCTGCCAGTCTAGTCCGGGGGTCGATTTGAAAACGATACGTTTAATCCCGGATAAGACTAACATCCGGTTTCTTGAAAAGCGGAAGTTAGCTTTGACGCTATCGATATGTCTTGTGGTTTTGTCGTTTGCTCTTTTTTTTGGTCGTGGCCTCAATCTTGGTATCGATTTTCTTGGCGGAATACTTCTTGAGGTTAAGACCGACGGGCCCGCTGATATTGCGGATCTACGAATTAAAATTAATTACTTAAATCTTGGCGATACTTCCCTCCAAGAGTTTGGTGCGAAAGACACAGTTTTAATTCGTGTTCAAAGGCAAAAAGGTGGAGACGACGCCCAGAAACTTGCTGTCGATAAAATTAAAGAAGGTCTTGGTTCGTCTGTGATTGAGTATCGACGTACGGAATTTGTTGGCCCCACCGTTGGAGCCGAATTGAAGGAGGCTGCCATTTGGGCGGTGTTGGCTGCCGTTGGAGCAATACTGCTCTATATCTGGTTTCGATTCGAATGGCAGTTTGGCGTTGGTGCCGTGATCGCTTTGACCCATGACGTGATAACAACCATCGGATTGTTCGCGTTATTGCAGTTGGAGTTTAATGTGTCGACAGTGGCCGCTGTTCTTACAATTGCTGGCTACTCTATCAATGATACGGTTGTTGTTTATGACCGAGTTCGGGAGAATTTGCGTCGTTATAAGCGACTTTCGCTAATTGAGCTCTTCAATCGCTCGATAAATGAAACACTTGCCCGGACTGTAATGACTTCTGTTACCACATTGCTCGCACTGCTCGCCTTATTTTTCTTCGGGGGAGAGGTGATTCGAGGCTTCTCAATAGCACTGATTTGGGGCGTTTTTGTTGGTACTTATTCCTCGATTGCGTTGGCCGTGCCACTTCTCGTTTTCCTAAATATAGACCGGCGGACGCTTTCCGAGACCGAAGAAGTTGAGAAAGTAGAAAGCGGATCTTAAGCTTTGGAAATCACGCCGCTGGTTCCAGAAAATCGACAAATTATCCAAAGTTATGGTATTGGACGGTTTAGGGTCTCACAGATAGCGTATGAAGGTTCAATTATCGTTTTGCCTTCGAAAACACTACCTTGGGGGGTAAAAGCTCTCGACGATATTGATTTTCAGAATTTAGACCCTGTCCTCAAAGAGGATCCCGCTATAGATATTTTGCTGATCGGTTGTGGGAAATCTATGCAATTATTGCCACGCGAATTTTTGGAGAGATGGAGAGAACTGGGCACTGCTGTCGATGCGATGGATACTGGAGCTGCGTGTCGCACCTATAATATTCTCTCAGCAGAAGGCCGCCGTGTTGCTGCGGCAGTTATTGCACTAGATTAACTATTTTAACTGACATTCGGGCGAAAAAAAGGCGGGGTAAACCCCGCCTTTTAATTTTGATGCAGTTCTGATCAGTATATGTTCTGCGCGGAGACCATCGCGAAGAGCATCGGGATCGATAGCATCGTGTTGGTGCGAGAGAACAGCATGGCTTTACGGGCAGATGCAGCTTTTTCCTCAGCACTACCATCGACGATACCAAGTGCGACTTTCTGGTTTGGCCAAATGATGAACCAAACGTTAAACCACATGATGATACCAAGCCACATCCCAATACCAATCGCTGTATGTTTGGCAACACCATCCATTCCACCAAGCGATAACGCTTCAATTAGATAGCCACTCATGGCGGCTAGAATTAGACCAGTAATTATCGTGGCCATCGCTCCCCACCGGAACCACCACAAGGCGGCCGGAGCAATTACCTTACTTATAGCTGGTTTTTGGTCGTCCGGGATGTTCCCCATATTAGGGATTTGGACAAAATTGAAATACCAAAGTATGCCGATCCACATCACTCCGCTTAGCACATGAAGCCAGCGAAAGAAGAACGTGTAAAAAGCATAGTCGGCTGCTCCGCCTGTTCCCAAGAAAATTCCGAACAGAACAACTGCCAATACAATACCAGCAATTACCGTGTTCTGTAACGATGTCAGAATAGCCGCCATCGGTATACCTCCCAAATTGTGTCCCATTGCGTCCGTTCGATCACAATATCTTGATTATAAGTTAATTTTATCATGTCTGCCAATCCTTTAGGAATGGCAAGATATTTCTTTTATTCCTTGTATAGTTAAACCTCGTAAATGAAGTTATACGCAAATTTTCCGTGAGATTTGGTTATCGCTGATTGCGAATTATACGTGACACTCGTTATATGTCGTTCCTATTGAAGCAATGGTGGTAGGCGTGTCAAAAAACGACCTCTTATCTTATTGCGCCGAAGAAGTGCGCAGAAATGATCGTGACAGGTTTTTGTCCGCTCTGTTTGCGCCAGTGCATCTCCGTGAACACCTCTACACACTTTACGCATTCAATATTGAAGTTTCCAAAACAAGAGAAATCGTCAATGAACCCATGCTGGGTGCAATCCGATTGCAATGGTGGAGAGAGGCTATAGAAGCCATTTATGAAGAGAGGCCAGTGCGGAAGCATGCCGTGCTGACGGCTTTGAAAAACACAATTAACATTTGCGGCTTGGATAAAGAAAATTTTGAACGCCTTATCGATGGCCGTAATCTTGACCTTGAGGATCTTCCCGCAACTAATCTTGTTAATTTTGTAAAATATGCCGATGCCACATCTGGTTCAGTGATTGTGTTGGCACTCCAGGTGCTTGGTGTAAAAATTGATGAAGAGATAAAGCGTATTGCTTTTGATGTCGGCCGTGCTTGGGCAATTGTCGGAACTATTCGTGCGATGCCGTATCAATTGCAACGGGGGCGGTTAATGCTCCCAGATGACCTAATCGAGCAATACGGCGTTGATCGAAGGAAAGTGCTGGACCTAAAATCGCCTGAGGAACTTACCGCCGTTATTGGGAGGTTGTCGGCCGAAGCAAAAAAACATCTCGTCAGTGCACGTTTTAATCAACAAATTGTGCCACGAATAGCAATACCAGCTCTTTTACCGGCTGTTTTATCAGATATTTATCTGCAACGCCTCCGACGTATAAAAAATAACATCTTTGACAAGCGGCTTGTTGATCCGCCAGGGATCGCCACCATTCGTTTGGCCGTTGCGAGTATTTGCGCCCGTTATTAGAGGCATAACTGGATTTTGAAAATCAACGATAACCTTTGAAAGGTAAGTGGTATGAAAATATTCGATTTAACGGGAAAGGTCGCAGTTGTTACCGGTGGAAACGGCGGAATTGGACTCGCAATGGCTTGCGGTATGGCCGAAGCCGGAGCCTCGATTGTGGTTGCCGGTCGTAATAAAGAGAAAAATCTTGGTGCCGTCGCAAAATTGGAGGGTCTTGGGGCGAAAGCGGTCGCCTTTGAGGCTGACGTAACGATTGAAACGGCATGTTGTGAACTTATGGACTTTGCTAAAGATAAGTATGAGCGATTAGATGTCTTGGTGAATAACGCTGGCACCAATATTCGGAAAAGCCCGCAAACACTTAGTTTGTCCGAGTGGAAGTCAGTTCTTGATACGAACCTAACAAGTGCATTTGTTTGCTCTCAAGCTGCCTATCCGCATCTTTGCACTGCGGGCGGCGGTAAGATTATAAATATTGGCTCAATGTATTCGCTTTTTGGTGCACCAATGGTCGTGGCGTATTCGGCGAGTAAGGGCGGGATCGTTCAGATGACAAAAAGCATGGCTGCCGCATGGGCGAAGGATAATGTTCAGGTCAACGCTGTTTTGCCGGGTTGGATTGATACGGACCTTACCCGACAAGCACGGGTCGATCTTCCGGAATTGAACGAAAAAGTTCTTTCACGAACGCCAGCGGGTCGGTGGGGAGACCCGGACGATCACAAAGGGGTAGCCGTATTCTTGGCCAGTGCCGCGTCTGACTTTGTCTCGGGCGCTTCAATCCCAGTCGATGGCGCTTTTTCGGTTAGCGGATAGCTACACGGTTGCTCCGTTCTTAGAGGAGCGCCAACCTTCAAAATCAGCGAGTGCGCGGTTTGTATAAGCGCGTTTGCGATCGCGTCCCTTCGGGCGTTTGCCTTCGATAACCAGTGGCGGTAGCAAGCCGAAATTTATATTCATGGGTTGAAACGTCTTAGTGTCGGCCCCGCGTGTAATATGCTCGAGCAGGGCGCCAAGGGCTGTTGTCGCTGGCGGTGGTAAAAATGGCGCACGGCCAAGTGCATCCATCGCTGCAAATTTACCGGCCAGCAAACCTATTGCAGCTGATTCTACATACCCCTCAACTCCAGTGATTTGGCCAGCGAAGCGAAGACGCGGCATTGCCTTCAAACGGAGTGTTCCATCCAATAAGTACGGACTATTTAAAAAGGTGTTGCGGTGTATGCCACCAAGACGAGCAAACTCAGCCGTTTGTAATCCTGGGATTGTTCGGAAAATACGGGTTTGTTCACCGTATTTTAGCTTAGTTTGAAAGCCGACGAGGTTATAGAGTGTACCGAGTGCATTGTCCTGACGCAGTTGCACAACCGCGTGGGCCTTACCATGAGTGTGAGGATTGGTTAGGCCAACCGGTTTCATCGGGCCGAAGCGAAGTGTGTCCAAACCGCGTTCTGCCATCACCTCGATTGGTAAGCACCCCTCGAAGTAGGGCGTCGATGCCTCCCACTCTTTGAATTTGGTTTTGTCTCCACCCACTATTGCTTGGACGAAACACTCGTATTGCTCGCGATCCATTGGACAATTTATATAATCTTTCCCATCACCCTTATCATAACGTGATTGGAACCAGGCCTGCGTTAGGTCGATGCTATCTCTATGTACAATAGGAGCTATCGCATCGAAGAAGGCCAAGGAATCTTCGCCTGTCAAATCTCGAATTGCAAGACTGAGAGGTGGTGAGGTTAGGGGACCCGTCGCGATGATGACATTATGCCAATCATCTGGCGGTAAGGTATCGATTTCGCCTCGCTCTACCGTAATCAAGGGTTCAGCTTCTATTGCTGCTGTAACTTCTTCGCTAAAGGCTAATCGGTCTACAGCAAGAGCTCCACCTGCTGGAACCTTATTGGCATCACCGCAGGTTAGGATAAGTGAGCCGCAACGCCGCATTTCTTCGTGAAGTAAACCAACAGCATTGTACTCAAAATCATCGGAGCGAAAGGAATTGGAGCAAACTAACTCTGCAAATCCGTCCGTAAAGTGAACCTCGGTACCACGAATGGGCCGCATCTCGTGTAAAATAACGGGCACGCCCATTCGGGCGCACTGCATTGCGGCTTCACTACCAGCCAAGCCCCCACCAATAATGTGAACAATGGATCGCACGGGCATAGAATTTCCTAAGCGCTCTTGCGCTGTTTGTTTGGTTTCTTCGGAAGGAGAGGAGCGAGGAATGTCCCCGTATGGCTATCTGGAGATGCAGCGATGTCTTCTGGCATTCCCGTAGCAACAATGCGCCCACCGTCAATCTCACCACCATCTGGGCCAAGATCAATAACATAATCTGCCGTTTTTATGACCTCTAAATTATGCTCTATAACCACAACAGTGTTCCCTTGGTCGACAAGAGCGTGCAAAACTTCTAGGAGACGGCGGACATCCTCGAAATGTAAACCAGTTGTTGGCTCATCTAAGATATACAGCGTCTTGCCTGTTGCCCGTCGTGACAATTCCTTGGCCAGTTTTACGCGCTGCGCTTCCCCGCCAGATAGTGTAGTCGCAGGTTGGCCAATTTTTATATAACCAAGGCCAACGCGCTGCAGTGTTACTAGCTTGTCACGAATTGAAGGCACAGCCTGGAAGAAATTTGCACCCTCTTCGACGGTCATATTTAAAACGTCGGCGATAGATTTGCCCCGGAATAATATTTCTAGGGTTTCGCGATTGTATCGTTTCCCTTTGCAAGTATCACATTGCACATAAACATCAGGTAGAAAATGCATCTCGATCTTGATGACTCCATCGCCTTGGCATGCCTCGCAACGCCCGCCTTTTACGTTGAATGAGAAACGTCCAGGGGCATAGCCACGCGCTTTTGCTTCAGGTAACCCAGCAAACCACTCGCGGATGGGCGTAAAGGTGCCAGTATACGTTGCCGGGTTGGAACGTGGCGTTCTGCCAATCGGTGACTGGTCTATATCTATCACTTTGTCTAAATGTTCTATACCGCGAAGACTATCGAATTCTCCGGGTACTACACGAGTTCCGTGGAGCCTCCGCGCGAGTGCATTATAAAGTGTTTCGATTACAAGTGTCGATTTACCGCTGCCCGAAACGCCTGTTACGCAGGTGAAAGTTCCCAATTTAAAAGCCGCGTCAATATTCTTAAGATTATTAGCCTTCGCGCCTTCAATGACAAGGTTTTGCCGCTTATGGCCTTTGCGGCGTTTTTTAGGCAGCGGAATTTGCCTCATTTGCGTTAGATACTGGCCGGTCAAGCTTTCGGGTGTCCCCATTACTTCCTCGGGAGTTCCGCGTGCAACTATATGTCCGCCATGTACTCCAGCACCTGGGCCCAAGTCGATCAAATAGTCTGCTGCTCGGATGGCCTCTTCATCATGTTCAACCACGATCACCGTATTACCAAGATCCCGAAGCCGCTTTAACGTCTCGAGAAGACGTGCGTTGTCGCGTGAATGCAAACCTATCGAAGGTTCATCAAGGACATAAAGCACGCCCATTAAGCCTGAGCCAATTTGAGATGCGAGGCGAATTCTCTGACTTTCACCCCCAGACAGGGTGCCGGAAGAGCGGTTCAACGTTAAGTAGTCCAATCCAACATCCGTGAGAAAACTCAGGCGTTCGTTTATCTCTTTGAGTATTCTCTCACCAATTTGCAATTGGGTCTTGTTTAGTTTTGTTGAGAGTGTCGCAAACCAATGCATCGCATCTACGATAGACATGCACGAAACTTCACTTATATGCAGATTGCTAATTTTGACAGCCAGAGCCTCGTCTTTAAGTCGATTTCCTTGGCACTTGTCACAAGGATGAATGCTTTGGTAACGCTCCAATTCCTCTCTGATCCAACTACTATCCGTCTCGCGCCAACGCCGTTCCATATTAGGTAATACGCCTTCGAATGGCTTCGATGTGCTATAAGTTCGAAGCCCGTCATCGTAAGACATCTTGATCTCTTCTTTACCGCTGCCAAATAAAATCGAATTTTGGACTTCCTTAGGAAGTTCAACGAAGGGCGATTGTATGTTTATTCCATAATGTGCTGCGAGGCTTGCAAGCGTTTGTTTATAGTAAGGAGATGAGCTATTTGCCCATGGTGCGATTGCACCCTTATCAAGGCTTTTGCTATCGTCAGGCACGACCATCGATGAATCAAAATACATCGTGGTTCCCAATCCATCGCAACTCGGGCAGGCGCCAAAGGGATTATTGAAAGAGAAAAGCCTGGGTTCTATTTCGTCGATGGTAAACCCTGATACTGGGCAGGCGAAACGCGCGGAAAAAATTGTTTCTTCATTGGTGTCCGCGTTTTCCACGATAGCGAGACCATCGGCTAATTCGAGTGCAGTTTCCATCGAATCGGCCAAACGGGTTTCTAAATCTGGTCGGATGACAATGCGATCAACAACAATCCCAATATCGTGTTTCTTATTCTTATCGAGCTTTGGAACATCTTCAATTTGGTAAATTGTTCCATCAATCTTCGCGCGTTGAAATCCTTTCTTTTGGAATTCCTTTAATTCGCGTTTGTATTCACCCTTGCGACCTCTAATGACTGGGGCGATTAGATACAAACGGTCTCCCTCGTTAAATGCGGCAATCTTGTCCACCATTTGACTGACGGTCTGACTCTCAATCGGCAAGCCCGTTGCGGGAGAATAGGGCACCCCGATACGCGCAAACAAAAGTCGCATGTAATCATAGATCTCGGTGACGGTACCGACCGTTGACCTTGGGTTTCTGCTAGTTGTCTTTTGTTCAATCGAGATAGCGGGGGAGAGCCCTTCAATGGAATCGACGTCCGGTTTTTGCATCAATTCCAGAAATTGGCGTGCATACGCGGAGAGGCTCTCTACATATCGCCGCTGTCCCTCCGCATAAATGGTATCAAAGGCGAGCGATGACTTGCCAGATCCCGATAACCCAGTGAACACGACCAGTTTATCGCGTGGCAGATCCACTTCAACATTCTTAAGATTGTGTTCCCGAGCGCCGCGAACTTGAATTTGATCGGCCATGGACCCGTTTTTGGAAGAAGGCACGAAGTTACTAATTAGATATAGTCATTTACGAGCGGGCTTGCGATAGGGAAAACTTAGCAATTTGCCCTTAATTTTGTCATAAGCATTGGCGGAGGTATGAGCGAACGCGTATATTCACATTCTGAAATTTTACAACATACTCGATTGAACGGAATTTCGATGGCAGGCAGCGTAAACAAGGTCATATTGATTGGAAATATTGGACAGGACCCTGAGGTTCGTTCAATGCAAAATGGCGGTAAGGTTTGTAGTTTCAGCCTTGCAACGTCCGAGCGTTGGAAGGATCGGAATTCTGGCGAACAGAAAGAACGAACCGAATGGCATCGTATTGCGATCTTTGCTGGCGGATTGGTTGATATTGCAGAACGCTTTCTTCGAAAGGGGAGCAAGGTTTATCTAGAGGGGGAGTTACAAACCCGTAAATGGCAAGACCAGTCAGGCCAGGATCGCTATACGACCGAAGTTGTTCTGAGCCAGTACCGCGGGCAATTAGTAATGCTTGATTCTCGAGGGGGCGGAGGGGACAGCGGGTACGATCAGCGATCTGCTGCAACCGCACCGAATGATGCTATGGGCGCTGCACCCATAGGGCCGAGTAGTACCGACTTAGATGACGAAATTCCATTTTAAGTATTCACTTGATCTGATCTTCATCTGGCCACAAAACTACCTTATCTAGTTGTTAGGAAGTTACTTCTCTGCTATATTTTGAACTGCGATGACAATTTGTTCATCGGTCTTTAGCTGCTCTTAATGCATCAAACTGCGCGAAAAATAACTTGAGTAATCCCCCACCAAGCGAAGATCCTTTCGACGGTAGCTCGATTGCCATAGAAGAGGAGATGAAGCGCTCGTATCTTGATTACGCGATGAGCGTCATTGTTAGTCGAGCCCTTCCGGATGTTCGTGATGGTCTCAAACCTGTTCATCGGCGCATTTTATATGCGATGCACGAAAACGGGTATGATTCGAGTAAGCCGTATCGTAAATCCGCACGTATCGTCGGAGATGTTATGGGACGCTTCCATCCTCATGGCGATCAGGCAATTTACGATGCTATGGTTCGGATGGCTCAAGAATTCTCGATGCGTTTGCCCTTGATCGATGGTCAGGGAAATTTTGGCTCCATGGACGGCGACCCGCCCGCCGCCATGCGTTATACCGAAGCTCGCCTTGAGCGTTCTGCTGAAAGCCTTCTAGACGATATCGATAAAGAGACTGTCGATTTTCAGGCTAATTATGACGAAACCGTTGAAGAGCCATTAGTTCTGCCAGCACGGTTCCCCAATATGTTGGTGAATGGGGCAGGTGGTATTGCCGTTGGTATGGCAACAAATATTCCGCCACATAACTTGGGCGAAGTTATTGATGCCTGCATGGCCTATATCGACGACCCAATGGTCGATATCGAGACTCTGATGGAATATGTCGTGGGTCCGGATTTTCCAACTGGCGGAATAATCTTAGGCCGATCCGGAATCCGGTCTGCGCTTTTGACTGGCCGCGGCTCTATTGTAATGAGAGCCAGGACACACATCGAGGAAATCCGCACTGACCGGGAAGCTATCGTCGTTACAGAAGTCCCGTATCAAGTTAATAAATCCCGCCTGCTTGAGCGCATTGTAATTATGGTTCGAGAGAAGCAGATAGAGGGAATTTCCGACCTGCGTGACGAATCAGACCGTGAGGGTGTGCGTGTTGTTATCGAGTTACGCCGCGATGTAATACCTGAGGTTGTTCTTGCTCAGCTCTATAGGCACACGCAACTTCAAACAAGTTTTGGCGTCAATACTCTGGCATTGAACGGCGGCCGGCCGGAAATGCTGAATTTGAAGCAGGTCATTGGCGCGTTCATTGATTTTCGTGAGGAAGTTATAACGCGCAGGACGATTTTTCAATTGAAGAGGGCGAGAGAGCGCGCCCATGTGTTAGCTGGACTGCTCGTTGCGATAACAAATTTGGACCCAGTAATTGAATTAATTCGTTCTTCACCAGATCCGGCAACAGCACGTCAGAAATTAATGGCTGAGGATTGGCCAGCCAGGGATGTCGAGGAATTCATCAATTTGATCGACGATCCAGGCCATCAAGTCATTGATGGGCATTACCGCTTATCTGAAACACAAGCGCGCGCAATACTTGAGTTAAGGCTTCAGCGCTTAACGGGGATGGAGCGCGATAAACTCACAGATGAGACGGCGGAACTTGCCGAACGAATTGGTGACCTTCTGGAGATTTTGTCTTCGCGAACGCGACTTTTCGAGGTTATGCGGGAAGAATTAGCCGAGATGCGGGACGCTTATGCGAGTGAACGGCGCACCACGATTGAGGAAATGGAATTTGAGCACGATATCGAAGACCTGATCCAACGTGAAGACATGGTCGTCATGGTTACGCATGGTGGCTACATCAAACGGGTGCCGTTATCCACCTACCGCGCGCAACGGAGAGGAGGGAAAGGCCGATCCGGCATGAACACGCGTGACGAAGATTTTGTTAGCCGGCTTTTCGTTACATCAACCCACACACCAGTCTTATTCTTCTCGTCGAAGGGGATCGTATATCAGCTGAAAGTTTACAAACTACCCCTCGGTAGTCCGCAAGCGCGTGGAAAGGCGATGATCAATCTCTTGCCGCTTGAAGAGGGTGAATTCATTACGACGGTCATGCCGCTTCCGGAAGATGAGGAAAGTTGGGCTGATTTCTATGTGATGTTCTCAACCCGTATCGGTAATATTCGTCGCAACCTTTTGTCTGACTTTGTTAATATAAAAGCAAACGGCAAAATCGCGATGAAACTGGAAGAGGGTGACGTTCTGGTCGACGTTATGGTGTGCACGGAAGGTGACGATATTTTGTTGGCGACACAAAAAGGCATGTGTATTCGTTCTGCTGTCACAGATGTTCGTGTATTTAGTGGCAGAACTTCTACGGGCGTTAGAGGAATTCGTTTAGGTGATGGCGATGAAGTCATTTCTATGTCAATTCTACATCATTCAGAAGTTGAGACGGATGTCCGGGACGAATACCTGAGAGGAGCATCAGCCCTTCGTCGCGCTCACGATGAAGACGCGGACGATACCACCAATAAACAAAGTCCCAGCGAATTACCGCCTGGCGTTTATGAAAAACTTGCGAATGATGAACAATTCGTTTTGACGGTTACGGAACGTGGGTTTGGTAAACGCAGTTCGGCTTATGAATATCGAACCACTGGCCGAGGTGGTAAGGGAATTGCGAATATTGAAACGACTGACAGAAATGGTTCGGTCGTTGCCTCTTTCCCTGTAGCATCTTCGGACCAGATTATGCTCGTGACAGATAACGGACAATTAATTCGTTTTGCTGTTGACGAGGTTCGGATTGCGGGGCGCCGTACGCAAGGCGTGACTTTATTCCGAATTGAAAAAGACGAGCGTGTGGTCTCCGTTGCCCACTTGAGCGAAGTGCATGATGACGGAGAAGATGATTTAGATACTCGAGACGGAACAAGCGATGGCGAAGTGATTGCAATCGAGCCGCTCGGAGGAGAAGAGGAATAGCTAAATGGCAGAAAAACAGGTTGGGGTTTACCCAGGAACCTTCGACCCAATAACAAATGGCCACCTGGACATCATTATCCGAGCAGCAACAAAAGTTGTCGACCATTTGATTGTCGCTGTAGCGTTGAACGCAGGCAAGGGCCCCCTGTTTACTGTGGAAGAACGATGCAGAATGGTTGAAGAACAAGTTGTCCAATCAGGAAAGGTCGATCCTTCCAAAATAGAAGTCCGGACTTTTGACGGGCTTCTCGTTAAATTTGCTGCAGATGTAGGCGCAAATGTCTTGGTGCGCGGACTTCGTGCAGTGTCTGATTTTGAATATGAATTTCAAATGGCAGCCATGAACAGTCATTTGGAACCTGATGTCGAGACTGTTTTTCTGATGGCCTCGGACCGAAATCAATTCATCTCGTCACGGTTTGTAAAAGAAATCAGTATGTTAGGTGGTGATGTTAGGCATTTTGCACCGGAAGGCATCGCAGATATCCTGGAAGATAAATTTGGTGCGAAATAACCTTTTTAATCTGACCGGTAATTTTCCGAAAATAATTTCGCAAATAATTGGCATCTGATGCCGACCGATGCTCGGATAATCAACTCATAATTTAGAACTGTAACAGACATGGATGTGTCTCTTCAGCATTTTAAAATAGTCGATCGAAATAATTATGCCTAAAGGTTTTTAAAAATTGCATTTTCATACCTAAGCGAAGTATCCAGAATTCCGATAAAATTGTTGATGAAGTTTCGTTAGTCCGCAAATTATATGCATTATTAAAATCGCAATTAAAGAAGAAACTTTCGTGTGGGATCGATATTGAATTTATTTTTGATTTGAGTTGAACACCGCACCAATTCCAGTCTTTATTGGACATTACACCTTCAGGCTAATATTCCGGCAAACCTTTATAAGTCAGAGTGCTTAACAATGGTGAAAAGCGCATCTATTGCAGATCCGATTAATGGTCCAACACCTCCAGGGGCAGAAGAGCAGGCCCCCCTAAAAGTTATGCATGTTATCACTGATTTAGATGTTGGCGGTGCAGAGCGCATGTTGGTTTCGTATCTGATGGCTCCCCGAAAGTCTCCACTCGACTGTTTCGTCGTTAGTTTATTATCTGGCGGGTATTTTACAGCGCGGTTGCAGGGCTGCGGCATTAGAGTTGACGAAATGAAGATGGGACGAGCGATCGGTAATATCCTGTCTCTCTTTAGGATTGCAGCAACAATAAGACGCGAAAAACCTAATATTATACAAAGTTGGTTGTATCACGCGGACTTGATGGCAACCTTAGCCTTGTTATTGTCGGGACGAATTCGAAAAACACGGCTTTTTTGGGGTGTCCGTTGCTCCGATATGGATACGCGTCATTACCGTATAACCTTAAAGTTTGCGATTTGGGCATGTTCCAAGCTATCTCGGATTCCGGATGGCATTATCGCTAATTCCCATGCTGGGATGAGCGTGCATAAATCCCTTGGTTATAACTCTGGAAATTTTTTTGTTATACCAAATGGTGTTGATACAAACCGTTTTGCGCCGGATGCGGATCTGAGACGTGAAGTTCGCAGAGAATTGAATATTCCTGAAGATTCTTTTGCTATTACAATGGTCGCCCGGCGCGATCCTCAGAAGGATCATGATACCTTCATAAAAGCGATTGATCTCATCCCTGGAGCGATTGGTGTATTAGCAGGCAAGGGCACTGAGGAATTCTTAGATCAGCCGAACCTTCGTCGGTTGGGCATACGAGAGGATATTGAAAGAATTTACGCTGCTTGTGATATCGTGGGTCTTTGTTCAGCGTTTGGCGAGGGTTTTCCAAATGTTTTGGTAGAGGGAATGTCTGCCGGTTTAGCTCCAATTGCAACAGATGTGGGTGATTGTGCACTAATAATTGCTGATGTTGGCAAGGTCGTCCCGCCTCGCGATGCCGACGCTTTAGCGGGCGCAATTCAATCCATTATCGATAGTGGCCATGAAAGAATTAAAGAAGTCGGAAAAGAGGCCCGCAAACGTATTAAGCAGGAATATGCGTTAGAGCGCACAGTTGCGACTTTTGATGATGTTTACCGGAGTGCTGCTTAGCCTAACGCCTTGGCATCGTGTTCAGGCCCAGCATCTCGATTTAGGTTAACTCGGTATTGGGGGATGGCGGGAATAATGAAAAACCGAAAGAGTACCGCTTTGCCGTTAATATTACCGGGCGCCCTATACTTCGGAATTTAATCGTCCCATAAAATAAATTTCAAGCTATCGCAACTGTTGGCCAGAGGGCTTTATTTGTGATGATTGAATAGTATCCTGCGCTCGGGCTACGGTTACAGTAATTGACGAACCACCTAATGCTCGACGCTCTATTTGGATGGTGGCGGCCCTTTCCGTACGAGAAAATGTCAACACACTGGTCTCCGATTGGATAGACATAATTGGTGTCCAGTCAAACAAGGGCATTTGTGTTTTGTAAAAGGCGTAAGCTTCAGTCGCGGTTATACTACTATACATAACTAAACGACCGGTCCATTCATCTCTATCACTAAGGATAAGCGACCTTTCAGCATTTAATGCCGCATCTTTTGGAATAGGTACGTCAGAAACTGGACGGAAGATCTCAGTTTTAAGACTTGCCGCAGAGTTTGACTGTGTTGCGCTTAAAGGCTCATTTTGTGCGCAAGCGCCAAGCAGTACAATTACGACGGTTGCCGAAAAAACCATCTTAATTTTAATCTGTAAAAGCATGAGTTAAATTAACACAACGGGAATACGCGACAAGACGTTTATTGCCAGTATCTTATTCCTTTATTTTTACGAGAAGCATTAGAGGAATAGCCGCAAAGGCAACAGCCCCGTAAAGTGCGAACGAATTGGCATAACCGACCATCATTCCTTGGCGGGTGACCTCAGAGCCTAACACTGCGAGACCTTGGACCGAATCAAAAGACCATAAGCCCATTATTTCGGGAAATTGGGCGTTGTCTGAGAAGGGGTTTATGTTTTCTGCGAGTTCCGAATAACTGATCATGCCTGTGCGCGAAATTGCCAGGACACTGACTGAAATGAAAATGCTGCTGCCAAAATTACGGAGTAAATGAAATATCGAGGAAGCATCCGGTAACAAATGTATTGGCAGTGTAGCAAACGCCACGACTGATAGCGGAACCCACATTATTGCAGAGCCAATGCCTTGTAAAATTCCGTTTAACGCAACCGTAAATGGGTCTACTTCAAGGTTGAACAACGCCATGTTCCAACCTGAAAGACCAATTGCCGCAACACCAATTATCATTCCAATTCGTGGGTCAAATTTGGCTATATATGCCACCGCGAAAAACCCGAGAACCATGCCGGCTCCGCGCGATGCCAGCAGAATACCTATTATCGAATCCGGGTAACCCATTAAATTTTGCAGCATTGTCGGTATCAAAACGGTCGGCGTAATATTCAGCATTCCGTAAATGAAGACGAGTATCAGGCCGATTGAGAAATTACGGTCTATGAACAATCGCGGATTTATAAAGGGTCTATCGTGCGTCACCGTATCAACAACGAAGACCCAAAACGCCGTCACGATCAGGGCCAAATAGGCTAAAATTTCATAGGAATCCCACCAATCGAGGCGTTCACCTCGATCCATCATCAACTGGCCACAAGTGACTGCAACCGAAAGTGCAAGAAAACCCGTCCAATTTAACCCAGTTGGGCGGCGTTCATCGTTATCGTGTACCCAAAACCAGACTGCAAGAAATGTTGCTGCGCAAAGTGGCAGTATCAGGAAAAAAACGAAACGCCAGTTATACTCCTCCGCTAAAAATCCACCGAGTGCAGGTGCGATTGCCGGTCCAATTACAACGGCAATGCCAAAAATACCTTGAGCAAAAGCGCGTCTTTCTGGTGGGTAGACGGCAACGATAATGGCCTGGGCTAAAGGCACAAGAGGCGCGCCGAATGCCCCTTGGCCCACTCGGTATATCAGAAGCGCTAAAAGAGTATCTGCGAAGGCGCATAGCGCCGAGAAAAGTGAAAATCCGATTATGGACCAGATTAGAACATTGCGATGGCCCCAACGAGCAACCATCCAACCCGTAATTGGGGTCGCGACCGCGGTAGCAATTACGTTGAGGGTGACAACCCAGCTTATCTGGTCCGGTGTTGCTGATAATGCTCCTTGCATTTGCGGCAGTACGACATTCACGATTGTGAGGGTGATTGCGTAAAGCATCGTGCACAGGGAGACCGCTAGGAGGATCAGTCCTCTCGGAATATTAGACATTGTGCTGCTTGCAGTGTCGTTCATGCGGTCTCCAATACCGCTATTTTATATCAAAGCGGTATAACGGACAGCTAAGTCTATTGAACTGGTGCCGAACGGTAGGAGACTTGCGGCGTATAAAGTGGCCGTACCATTACACATTGATCCACAGTTAAACCGAGTAGGGTGGACCCTCGTTCATCGACGGGAACCGTTGTCGGTTCGACATTTGAATCAGCAACCAACCAACCGCGAAGCGGCGGACCAACCTTGTCGTACAATTCTATCTTCTGACCCACCTCTAAAGAAGCACGTTCAATGTCGTCTGGGTGAAGTCGAATAATTCGTCGTTTACTCGGCCCGGAAGCGACGTAAGGGTCCTTAATGCATTTAACTGTTTTTAAGCTGGGACGTGCAGATGAAATTTCACGACGGTGCGCCTTTGTTTCATCTTCTGAAACGTTTCCATCAGCGTCAAAACAAACGCCGTACACCCGCTTTGCAATATCGATGGAAACGATGTCGTTTTTCACGTCCTGCCAGACATCACGAGTAGATCGTATGAGAGGATCGCCATAACCGCCTCCCGCTGCTGATTGCAGGATCACTGTGTCACCCTCGGTGATCGCGTATCCGCCAACTTTTCCAGGCGAATCAAAGTGATGCTCGGTCCCATCAGCGCCAATAACGTAACTGTCGACGGGCGCACCGGTTTCGCCACCATGTATACCGAAGGGCGGCATTATCGCCCCGTCGGAAAGAAGCGAGTAGACTGCATTGCCACGGGTTAATCGGAGTGCGCGTCTCATACCAAGACCGCCGCGCCGCTCTCCCGCGCCTCCCGAATCTAAACCCAATTGTGTCCATTCTATATGCAGTGGAAACCGGTTCTCCAAAACCTCAGTGGGCTGAACCGTAGTTAGATCGCCCCAGTCTATGGCTGCCATGGCACTTGGCCCATCAGCCTCCTTAAAACCCCCATTCCCGCCGCAAGACCATTCATAGTGCACAAACTCTGATCCGGTTGCAGGATCGATGCCGCCGATAAGATTATGGAATGAAGTCCTGTGAATATCAGCAGAAACCAATTCCGGGCAAGCTCTCGAGAGTGCACCCAGCATCGTTGCAATTACCCGTTTGCGAATTTCACCGTGTGACCCCGCAGGGGCGGGATGTCCAACATTCACTATAGTACCTTCTGGCGCTACAACGGTTACCGGTCGAAAAGACCCATGATTTAACGCATGTTTTGCATCTAAAGTTGATTTTAAGGCAATGAAGACGGACGCGGCAGTCACCGCTAGGGTGGAATTGACCGGCGCCGGTACTTGCGGTGATGCGCCGGTAAAATCGGCAGTCAACTCGTCATCTTCGATCGTCAGATTGAGGGGCAACAAAAGCGGTTCAAATCCGTCCGGTCCAAAAGTTTCGAGATAATCCTCGTAGTAATACTCGCCATCAGGTAAGGCACGGATGTTCTCACGCATCCGCACGTCTGATCGTTTTAAATTGAGTTCGACACAATCCAGCAAAGTTTGCATGGAATAGCGTTTCGTCAATTCTGAAAGCCGGCGTTCTGCTGTTCGACAGGCCGCTAGGCTCGAATTAAAGTCCCCTAGGCGCTCTTCACGGACCCGCATATTTGAGAGCAAGACCTCCATCAGAGGTTTATTAATTACGCCGCGCTCAACTATTTTAACTGGCGGAATTCGTATACCTTCTTGATATATCTCTGTCGCGGTACCAGACATTGAGCCCGGCACAGCTCCGCCAACGTCCGCCCAGTGCTCACGAACCGCCGGAAAGAAGACTAACTCTCCATCCTCAAAGACGGGATAGATAATCGTGACGTCATTTAAGTGCGTTCCGCCAAGGTAAGGATCGTTCATCAAAATGATATCACCAGGCTCAAGGTTATCGCCTATCTCGGTAAGCGCGCTTTCGACTGACCAGGGGAGCGGTACGACATGGGAGCCAATGTCTTCCGACTGGGCGACTACCTGACCTTTTGCATCAAATAAGCCGCATGAGAAATCACGGGCTTCATAAATTGCAACCGAGCGAGCAGTACGAAACACTGTTGCTCGCATCTCGCGGACAACCGAAATCAGGCCTTCTGTGACTACTTCAAGGGTAATGGGATCGATGTTCGACATCATGCCCCCTCCCGCATAAGCGTTAAAATGCCATAATTGTCGACCGAGGCAGTAAATTTAGGGGGGACGACCGTAGTGGCTCCGTCTTCCTCAATAACAGCAGGTCCGGAAATAATGGTATGCGTCGGCAATTTAGCGCGTTGGTAGATTGGCGTGTCGACAAATTGTGATTCGAAGGAAATTGGCCGTATCGCTGTCGGCGTAGCTTTGGCGTCGTCTGACTTGACTGGCAAATCTATTGACGGGCCACTTCCAAATCCGACGACCCGGAACGAAACAATTTCGCATGGCCCGCTATCCTTTTGAGCGTAACGTTCTTCGTAGATTGTTTGGAACGCTTCCGTAATTTCGGTGATGTGTCGTGGACTGTCGGGCATGGGCGTGGTCAATTCAAACGCTTGTCCGACAAATCGCATATCGAGATAGACCTGAAGCCGAATGTCGTCATCTTCAAATCCATCGCGGTGCAATCGATCTCGTGCCTCCGCCCGCATCGGCTCAAGAATATCTTCGAGGCCAGCCAAGTCAGTATCTTGTAGCTTTGTAAGACGGGTTTTTGTGATGTCGTATCGTGTATCGGCAGTCAGGAGGCCAAATGCTGAAAACGTACCTGGCATCGGTGGTATGACGATCCGTGTAATGCCAAGTTCCTCGGCAATATCCGCAGCATGCAGAGGGCCGGCGCCGCCATAGGCAAAAAGTGTAAAATCGCGGGGATCAAGTCCGCGCATTACTGAAATCTCCTTAACGGTGGCGGTCATCCGTGCAACTGCCAGACGGATGATGCCTTCTGCCATTCGCTCTGGCGATAGTTCGAGCTGATCGCCTAGTGATGAGACGACGCTTAATGCTGCGTCTTGATCGAGCTTAATTTCACCGCCAAGGGCTAAATCTGGACGGAACCTTCCCAAAATTACATTGGCATCGGTGACCGTAGGCTCTGTTCCACCCTTACCGTAACACGCAGGGCCGGGAGCTGCTCCTGCCGAACG
Source organism: Rickettsiales bacterium (assembly GCA_002724555.1). GTDB lineage: Bacteria > Pseudomonadota > Alphaproteobacteria > UBA8366 > UBA8366 > UBA6544. Next base: position 11,508 of record PBOZ01000058.1, on the reverse strand, counting down.
CGGGCCTACATTAAGGAATTTACCAGGATCGATATACGCGATTGACCCACCTCCAGCACCAACGGTCTTGATCTCGATTTGTGGCGCTCGGTTCGGCCACATCCCGACATGCCCCTCTGTGGTCATATTATACTCGTAATCACGTATTAGGCATGCATCGGTGCTGGTGCCACCCATGTCATAGGTGATTATATTTGGCAGTCCCAGCAGCTTTGCGATGCCGATAGACGCCGTAACACCGCCGGCGGGTCCGGAGAGCATGGCATTAACCGGTTCGGCCGACATCGCTTCCGCACTCCAGGTGCCACCATTTGATCCCATAATCCGCAAGGGCGCGACAATGCCGCTCTTCGCCAAACTATTCGACAAGCGTCCTAAATATTGCGAAACTTTTGGCCCAACATAAGCATTCAACGCCGTTGTTGAGAACCGCTCGAACTCACGGTATTCGGGTAAGATGTTGGATGAAATCGAAACTGGAATATTTGGAAGGGCACGCTGGACGATTTTAGCTGCACGGCGTTCGTGATCTGGGTTGGCATAGGAATGAAGAAAACAGATAGCGATCGCTTCGACGCCTTCGTCCATAAGCTGCTCACAAGCGGATGCGACATGATCATTGTTTAACGGAAGATACACTTCGCCGGTCGCTGTGATTCGTTCGTCGACTTCAAGCACGCGAGCGCGCTCTACAAGCGGCGGGGGCCTCACTGCTTTAATATCGTATAACTGCGTTCGGTTACCGCGGCCGACAATCAGAACGTCTCGAAACCCTCGTGTTGTGATCACGCCAAGCCTCGCGCCGTTCATCTCAAGCGCTGTATTCGTCGCAACTGTCATTCCGTGAACAATGCTGCCGATTTCTACTGCGGGGAGCCCGGTATTATTAATGGCGTTTAATACGCCGTCTGCAAAGGCAGGCGGTGTGGTAGGCGTCTTTAGTGAGCGCAATTGCCCTGTCTGCGCATCGTGCAACACCAAGTCTGTGAAGGTGCCGCCAACATCGATACCGAGTATAATCATGATGCTATTGAGACATGGCCTATTGCCGCTGCCCTTCAAGGAATACGTGGCTTAAAAGTATAAAATTATGACGGATTATCGAAATTTCGGAAACATACTAATAAATTACATTAAAATATATCATTTTAGATTTAGGAAGGATGATCTGCCTCACCCTTAAGACCCAAGGATTGACCAAAGTGGGACCGAACCATCGTTTATTGCAGGTAATTGCACCGCATCGAAATAATTGCTTAAAACCCCAAACAAAAAAAATTTTCTTATTTATCCCGCAACAACTAATAATTGCTTATGCATCCGCTGGCATCGGAACCCCGTCTTCGTCGAACCTGCCAACAATATAGCTGCCCTCAGGGTTGCCATTGCCGTTGTATTTGAAATACGCGACATGCGTCGTGGGTACACCAAAGCTACGAGTGACTGGACGACCGTCCTCATCTTCCTCATTTTGCCACATTTGCAGCCATTTCAGGGTATCCGCACCATCGACCAATTGCCCAGCCGAATGGGTTTCTTCCAACTCGGCTGCGGTCATCCAGGCATATTGATTTATTGGTTGCATGAGTGGCGGAGCTGTATTGGTCAGGCGATGCCCATACACCCTGCAACGCCATTCGTTTCCATCAACTTCTTTGGTACTGTTTGAGCGGTCCGCCAACCAACTTAACCATGACAATTTAAGGCCCAACTCCTCTTTCGCAGCTTTGATAACAGATCCCATGACATTGCATGCGTCTAGTATGCCGGCGGTTTCGTCTTCAGAGGCATCAAATTTTGGGAGACTGTAGGCATTTGTGTCATTACGAAGAAGCAGAACTCTGCCTTCAGCATCTTCCACCAGCACTTGTCCTTCTTCAATGCAATTAACTGGCGTTTCTTCAATCGCTGCATAACGCCCGTCGTTGCGATGATACGGCACCAGGTGCTTGGCCCGCTCCGATAGGTGTTGATGTACCGCGGTTGGATAAATTGTTGGCCCACAGGCTGGGGGGGATGACTTCGCATGAAATTTCATATAAAGGCCGCAACGATCCGAATTGCCATAATTGGGCCGTGGTTCATGCCAAAGGAAGCCATCCATTAAGACGACGTCACCCTTTTTTAGGGATGGGTCAATTAATTCGATTTCGGATGGCTTTGGGACTTGAGCCGCTTCCACCTGATGTACACGACCGTCAGACGGCATCAAGTTCGACTTTTTATGCGAGCCAGGTGATACGGTTAAAGGGCCTGCTGTCTCCGTGTAGTCAATAAATGGGATTACGGCAAACATCCATTTTACGTATGACCCAACGCAGCGCCAAGGCTTGTAGTCGTAATGAGCGCCGCTGCCATTCACAAAGGGTTTATCGCTAAGACCTGCCCCCGGGGGCCGCATAATTGACCAATATTGAGCCAAAGTCGCTGGTTCGCCAAAGAGTTCTTCGATTGCCTCCATGATTGCAGGATGGGCTAGACTAACGTTCGCGATTTCCGGATGATCCTCCAAGACACGCGGTCCCATGGAATGGATCCCTGGCGCTGGATAGGCTGGACCTTTGTGATAGGTATCGTAGTCACCTCGGGAGAAGGCTGCGCGAATTGGGGTTGCAAGCTGGTCAACCTCAGTTTCCGTCAACACACCCCTAAGGACGTAATAGCCATTATTTTCGAATTCTTCCTTCATCGCTTCGGCCTTCTGTTTATCGAAGAGAACAAAATCCTTATGACCTTATTAGGTACGCACCCGTAACGGCTTCTCAAGCTATACATCGGATTGACGAGGTGGGTCTTTCTTTTTTCCTCTATTATGAAAATAGCCTAAAATGGATGCCATCGGAAGATCTCTTCCGTTAAAGTATGTTTTTTAACCTATTAAGTAGAATTTAGGACAGCGGTCCAAGTGCAAAAAATCGATCACTTTAATCCAATACAGGCGACAATATTTTTGATATCGTGTTTTCTTATATTTGTGTGTCCAAGTAATTTGTTTGCGGAAAATTTAATTGAAAGAATAGAATCTAAATATAATACTATTTTTATTTATAAAAATAATGAATATGTAAAAATGACTTTTGGATATAATAAACGAATATTTACCGAAAGCATTTCTAATACGAAGGACCGAACAGAACTCCCAGTTATTTATACACGCTATATGACGGCAGGACTTGCATACGCCAAGAATCTAAAAAATATTTTGGATATTGGTTTTGGCGGTGGCACGACAGCGTGGTATATGCACCGCTATCTTCCGAGGTCCAATATCACAAGTGTTGAGCTTGATGAAAGGGTATTTGAGCTCTCTCAAGAGTATTTCGGCATCCAGAAGGCCCCGAACTTCAATGTTCGCATTTCTGATGGTCGCATGCATTTGATGCGTTCGAAGAAGAAATATGACGTCATCATGATCGATGCCTATCGCGGTCCCTTCGTACCCTTCCATTTAATGACCAAAGAATTTTATGAAATCGCTAAGGCCAGAATGCAACCAGGTGGCGCCTTAATCCAAAACGTGGAGCCAACTACCATGCTTTTCGAAGCAGCAGTTGCCACCCTCCAATCCGTTTTTGACCAAGTTGAGTTTTACGCAGCTTCGGGGAATGTGGTGACAATTGCGTATGATGGTTTTCGGCGATCAAAAGCTGAACTTGAAAAGGCCGCCAAGCAACTTCAAAAACACCATAATTTTCGCTATCAATTACCGAAATTGCTAAAGGCTCGCCGGTTCTTGGGAGATACACCAAGTCAAGGCCCTTTAACGGATGATTTTGCGCCGGTAGAAACGCTTCGTTCAATTGAACGCCATAATGCAAAATGGCTGGAAAAATGAAATTTTCGGTCCGGATCATATTAGTACAGGCCATCGTGTTTTTGCTTGGTTCTGTTGTTATGGGCTATGAAATGCTCGCGAGCCGCTATCTATTTCCTTACTTTGGCGGCAGTATTGAGACTTGGGGCGCACTCATCTCAACAGTCCTTGCGGCTTTGATGTTTGGCTATTCTTTTGGAGGGTATCTTGTTGACCGTCGCCCGGATCTGAGGTTTTGCTCCCTACTGATCGCCTTCACAGCCATTTGGCTCTACTTTATACCTTCACTGTCTAAACCTTTGCTGTTGTTCATTCTACAGACCTTGGGCGACGGAGCTGTAGGAACGATTTCTGCGTCCTTCATGATAATATTTTTGCCGTTGTCCTGTCTTGGTACGCTATTACCGTTCGTGATTCGCGTGATCCTAACCGATATTGATCACGCTGGCCGTGTTGCTGGTCTCAGTTACGCCATTTCCACTTTGGGCAACATATTTGGAACGCTTGTTGTGACGTTTGTTCTGATCCCGCAAGTCTCCGTGAGCCAGGTGACTGAATTGCTAGCCTTGGTTTCTGCTTTAGGGGCTATCCTTTTATATTTTTTACGGCTTAAACGATGAGGCGTCTGTTTTTTGCCTGTTTTGTATTTTCTTTCAGCCCATTTCATGTTCTTGCACAAAATGAAATTATCGTTCAGTCCGCTCATTATCCGGAAGGTTTGTTCTGGGACAACCGAACAGATAGCCTCTATTATGCAGAAATGCCTCATGACCGCGTAATGCGGTACAATAATACCCGAAGCACTGTGTTTTTCGAAAATGAGGGGTGTGGCCCCACTAGTATGGCGCCGATTGGTGTTCAGTGGGCAATAACCTGCCACTTTGGACGGTCTCTTATTATTACCGATCATCACGGCCGCCTTGTCGAGGAAATTAAAACCGATAATCGTGGGGAGAAATTACAAAACCCAAACGATATAGTAAGTCTTGGGAGTGGGGTTTATCTAACTGATTCTGGAAGTTTTAACCCCAACGCGACGGCAAGCGGGGCAATCTTTTACTGGTCCCAAGAACATGGAATGGAACGCATCATTGGAGGATTACACTACGCAAACGGCGTGACCGTCGATAGTAACGGGGAAACGCTCTTCGTGTCCGAACATCTTGGGCGTCGCATTCTTGCTTTTCCAATAATTGGAAAAGGAGAACTTGGACTGCCGCGCATTTTTGCAAATTTAGAGAGTAAATTGGCCTTATTGGGGCCTTTAACTGGTCCTGACGGATTGGAGTTCGGATCTAATGGTCGTCTCTATGCGGCTATTTATGGCGCAGGCCGCATAATGGTGTTTGACGTAACGGGAACATATGTCCGCTCGCTCGCGCGACCTGAGACTTACTTAACTACTGTATCATTTTTAAAGGGTGGAAACGCTATTTTTGCCGCGGGAGCATTTAATAATGTTCTATTTCCCTATGCCGGGAATATCACGAGGATTAATCTCGACGCAGATTGAAGTTATGTTTTTTAATTGAGTGTTTTTTAACTTTTCGAGGACACCCTGCCATCTTAACAGAAAACGCATACGAAATAAATAAAAATTAACTAAAACAATTAGTTATGAATATATTCTTATAATTTAGTAGAAATATATAATTATATACTTTGAATAAGTAAAGTGCGAGCAGTGTACCCACCGGAGTTCAAGTTTGGCAGTCGATTTATCCTGTGCATTTCACAAATTGTTAATTCAAGTGCCTTTTAAACTAGGTCATCCTCTTGAAGCTTGAGGTGACGGGGAGAAGCCGAATTTCGTACGCCCTGAGAATAGAAAGTGGCGGGTATTCCGAAGACAATTAAAACAACGCGACATCGTGACACAGATCTGTAAATCAACCTGATCCGTAAATAACGTGATTTAAACAATATTTGGTGCGCGTGATGAAAAAAACCCGAGTTATAGCGGCTGAGAAGAGATCGGTGAATTGGATGTCACTATCATTCCTTCCATTCTTAACGGTGCTCTTTTTCCTAACGTTTTTGCCCATTTTGATCTGATCCTTATCGTCATGAGGGGCTACAGAACGAAGCAGAGAGATTATCAGAAACCCCGAGTAAAAGATGTTCGTCCGGGCGTTAGAACCTGTCTCATGTGTCGAAAAACATTTGCGTCCAGAGGTATAAACAACCGGATTTGCAGAAGGTGTAAAGATACTCAGACTTGGAGAGAGGGTTCGGGACCCTTTGACGATTAATCGAGGGTTAAAATACGGCGTGCGTGGCGATATAAGGATTATCTTACACCGTATGCTCGTCTTTTTTAGATCTTAGCCGACTCCTAAAAAAGAGCGTGTTTAGCCCCGGACATCATGAGTGTTATACTGAGCGGACCCTCGATGTTGTCGTTACAAACTAAGTTAAATTTGGTAAATAGGAACACAACGCCGGTTCTCTATTTGAGTATGCGCTGTAGTTACAAAACAGAATAACAATGATGGCAATGGCACGAGATTGAGCTATTTTGTCACCAGTTTTTCCGAAGTTTGAAAATTTAACTCATACTTCCTGCTTCACGCTCGGTCGTTATGAGAGGTAATTCAAAAGCGCGCTGTAACTCGCTTCGTACGATGGCTCGTCGTGCGCCGCTATTTGAATTCGCAGATCTGTGGCGCCGGCAGCAGCATATTCACCCAGTCCATCCAGAACTTCTTGCCAGCCGCCAATCAGGTGTAAATCAGATGGGTCTTCCAAACCTTCGTGTTTTGTAGCATTAGCATAAGAAGGTATAGCCTGGTAATGGCTCGAAATTTCTTTGGCTAATGCCTTCGCTCCCGCGAAGTCTTTCGTCACGCAAATTCTTACCAGTGCCATAATTCGAGGGGTGTCTTCGCGAGCGGCACTCTCAGCTCCTTCATTAAGAAGCGGGCAAATATAGTTTGAAATGGTTTTAGGCCCGCATTGACCAAGCGTGGTTCCCTGCAAATAACTTCCAGCTAAGCGCAGCATCTTCGGGCCAAGCGCTGCCAGAAGGATTAGTGTTGCCGCTGCTTCAATACCAAGTTCTGCGTGGGCGGCAACATGCATTCCATTGGTATTGGCAGGCTGCCCATTCAACAATGGCTCTAGGCCCTCGATAAAGTCACGCATATAAGAAAATGGCTTATCAAAGGTAAGGCCAAGCTTACCCTCTGCATACCCTTGGTTTCCGGTTCCTATTCCTAAGGTCAAACGACCATCGACCGCGCTTTGGGCTGTTCTTACAAGCTGTGCCAGCCCCACAGGGTGGCGCCCATAGATTGGGACGACCGAGGTGCCAAACTCGGCAAGGTTGGGGAATTCGTTACCTAAGCAGGCAAGTGCCGCAATGGAATCCACTCCCATCGCGTGTGAAATCCAGAAACTATCGAAGCCGGCATTTTCTGCAAGTCGTGCCGCATCACGGGCTTCCGCGACCGATGCCAGCGTGGTGCCACCTGCCATGCCCCAACCCATTCCAAATCGATCGTTTGCCATATTAATTTACCTTTTTGAGCCATCTTAAAAGCAGGAAAATTCAGATTTAAGAGGGATATAATTTGTTTTTTTGAAAGGCTATCCGAATGTTAGCGGGAAAGGTCACAGTATTTTCTCGCTTTAAAATAGTTAGATTCAATAAATAAAAAGTTTTCTATCAACTTCCTTTCGATTTTGGTTCTAAATATAGCTGAGCCAATAATTTTGAGCAGTTTGTGCCAGGTATGTATGAGTGCTGCCGATAATCCTATATAATGGATAGTAAATTACTTTTTAAATAAAGGTTTCACGTGTCAAAACCAATACTAAGCGGGCCATGGTCTTCTCAGGAGATAGAAGAATTTTTAAAAAACGCGGCTATTCCAATTCGAATATCGGCAATCTCTCCACAAGGTTGGCCCACAATCGTATCTCTTTGGTTCATATTTGAAGATGGCTATTTGAAGTGCGCGAGCAAAGACACCTCTCGGATTATTCAATTACTTAAACATAATCCTCGGTGTGGATTTGAAATTTCTTTTGAAAATCCACCATATTTTGGTGTCCGGGGCCAGGGTAGCGTAACATTAGACGATAACCTAGGGCCAGAACTTTTGCCGCGACTGATTGATCGCTTTGTCGATAAGGAAAAAATTTCTTTTCGCAATTGGTTACTGCTTCGGAAAACAGAGGAAGTTGGAATAATAATCGAACCGAAACGGTTCATGAGTTGGGATTATAGGGCTCGGATGCAATCTTGAGATTAAAGCTCTGATTCCGGTGCACCATTTTACCGACACAGTACGATTTGCCACTGAAATTGCAGCGGATTAGTTAGATGGTATAATAGATAAAAAGGCAAAATTTGCAGGGGGCAACGTCTGCTTTGTAGATCTGAGGCTTTCTTTTCCTCTTAAATTTTGGTCGACGGGGATTTTTAAAACTTCCTGAAAAAAGCTTATCATTTTCCACTCATCGGTTATTTCTCAGCACATTTCAATTTTTCTCTTGGTTATTCCAATTTTCCAATGAGAAACCATTCCAGGCTGCGTGGTTCTCCACCCATGGAAATATCATCGCCGGCGTATTCTTTCGCCGTCTTTTCCGTAATTTCTAATTCGCCCCAGTTTCCTCCATACTTATCGTCTATGTTTTTATATTTTGACACCAATGCGTACAATTTATCTGAGATTAACCCTTCACAAATTTCTTCTAAATACTTGTTTAAACACCGTTTCCCATTGCAGCCCTTTGATAAAAAATACCCTTCAACATAAGCAACGATATACTTACTCACGAAGGGATGGTTAAAACGCTTGCGTGTCTCCATTTTATTCATATGCAGTGCACTGCGAATGCAGATTTGAAGTTGTGTACCAATTTCTGTGGCCACTGTTTTTTCGGGCGATTGCTTATTTTTCCGCCCTGTTATGTTTAAAAAATTGATCATCGCTAAAGCTCCCAATCACCATCATGCGAATGGAAAAATAAATATTTCAAATGGGAGCTGCAGTGACGGTCGTCACAGTAAAAAAAATTAGGGAGAAAAAATTACTATGGCTTCAAAAGAAAACGAGTTGCTAAAGCGTGCCCACGAGGCCCGCGGTTTTCATCTTGGCGTTCACGAAATTATGGCAGATGCAAACCCAAGCGCATTTGAGCAGTATCAAACATTTGTAGAATCTGCCTACACTAACGACGGGCAAGTCGATCGGAAGACTAAAGAATTTTTGCATATCGCGGTGAATATAGCCCTGGCGACTGATAAGGCGCAAATTATAGCGCATATGAAGGCGGCAAATAAAGCGGGAGCAAGCAAAGAAGAGTTGTTCGAAATATGCAACTTGATGTTTGTCCTTGCAGGCTCAACCGCCTTATTACGAGCAATGGAAGCTTGGCGGCTAACTTTTAGAGAAGATTTACCTTGTGCCTACGAGCTTATTACAGAGGCACCGTAATTTGGGGTCTTACGACTTCCAAAGCCTTAGCTGAGCTTCTGCGATAATTTGTTTGGTAGTTTTCGGAACTCTGCCCACAGTCTGCAGGTTTTGCAGGCTATCCAATGTCAATCATTATGATGACGGCAATAGAAATACGCCTAAAACTCCGTATCTTGCCCCTTATCAAAAACTTTTTCAAAGAGGAGGGGTCTAAGAAGCGAAAGTATTATGATGCCAATTAATGTTGATAATAAGTCCAATGCAAAGATTGCAGCCCCAGCAACCCAGCAAACGACGGCGATAATAGTAATTCGGGTGGAGAGTTTCATAATTACCGGTGAGTAGTGGCTTCACGTGCGGCGGGTGTGTTAACGCCAATATTGAAATTTAATCATCTGGATTCACGATAGTACAACCCTTGATGCAAGAATCTTTACTTACCGTATAGGTATAACTTAAATAGATAGAACTGGGTCAAAAATATGACTATCGGTTCAACCTGAGGTAGCGCGATACCTTAAAAGTAAGCGCAAAAAATACTCTATAACGCCTCTTTTAGGGAAAAATTACTTCCCTTATTCAATGAAATAAGCTACGTAGAGATCAGCGCCGATTTGAAAGACAGATTGCGGGCGCATAATAAATTCAGCTAAAGCGCTGGGGTCGCCCGGCCATAGCTGCGGCGGCTTTTTTGTTGGTTTAATCCACCTTACGGATTGGGGATTTGAACTTCAGCTTGTGCCCCCGGCCTTACGCCAAAAGCACTAAAGAGAGGAGGCCATTATGGCTATTCACGCGATATCAGAATCCATTGGATTGAAGGCAAACGGTTCACTCCAAACCTATCAGGACTTGACCTTTCTCTTGGGACCGCCTTCAGGTGCGCGTTATGAAGCGCTCTCCACGATTGCACGCCGGAGCGGGGCGCGATTTTCCGAGATCTATCGCCTCTTTATCGAACACGCTTTTGACGCCCTTGAGATGCAGAGCATGTTCGATCGCGCTTTTTCCAGCGCACTCGTCGTTGAACTGAAAACCAACGCCTATTTTTTGACAGAACAGTGCTGGTTGAACCGAAGGGAAAAGCTCGAAAAGTTCTACCTGTCAAAGCACGATGAACGCGCAGAAATCCCAGCAATCATGGTGTTTCCGCCAAAGTTCATCCTTGTTTCAGGCCACCCCATTACGCGCGACATCGAGATGCATCATGCCTGTTTTGTCTCCGCTTACATTGGACAGAGCTTCGAGCTCGACTGGATCGAGATCAATGCCATGGCACCTGAAAAGCGAACATTATTGGAAGCTTTTTAGCCTTCCTAATATTGGCCCTCCAACGTCGCCGGCACCCTCACGGTAACACGCGTTTTAATCCGCGGGGAAAGGTCCAAAATTGGACAGTGATGCCCCCTTTTTTAGATCATCCGGTTTTCCGGTATAAGCGCGCGAGGAGGCCAACGCGAAGCTGGCGTAAGCGCTCTAATTTTCGGTCAGATTCTCTGGTTTTTTTTCAACGAGCTTGGACTTTATTGGATAGTCAGTCAGATTAAATAGAGTGATTTTGGTCTGCGGTGGTGATTTCCTGACGGTTAAGGTTGGGAGGGCTCTCTGGGTATATTGGCTTTCAGCCAAGACGCCCAAAAAATGTCATCCGTGCCGCCTCTGATAGGGAAATGCCGGGGGCGTTATTGTATGCAAGAACCACAAGAATACGCGTCAAAGGGCCAATGGTTGGCGTCACCCGATGTATGGAATTGCGCCCACGAAATAGCACCAGCGTGCCCGGGTTGATGGCAAGGTTACATGGTGCGATGTCACCATCCAGGACATCGCCGACCCCCTGATAATTCATGTCGCCGGCATCGGCGTCGCGCAGGTCGCGCACATACTGGAACTGCCCACCTTTCCGCGGCGCTTGTAACAGCAGCGTTACTGCAAAGGATGAATTGTCAAAATGCCAGCCGAGCTCCTGCCCCTCATCGGCGAAATGCACATTGATCGATGACAACGGGTCGGCATATTCGTAAAGCGCGTCCTCGGCGACAATAGCCGCCAAGAACCTGCGAAAGCTGTCGGAGTCGTAGATTGTATGCAGCGCCGATACCGACGGCACCTGATCTGTGGTAATACAGCCCTTTGTCGAGGTGATCTGCCGGTTTAACACATGCGTCGGAGGCAAGTCATCTCGCGCCGGCGTCAAATAGGCATTATGGGTCGAAGTGGTGAAAAAGGCGTTCGCCTTTTCGGCTTCCGCCTCGGCAACCAGTC
>PBOZ01000057.1 GCA_002724555.1 Rickettsiales bacterium | reverse complement strand
GTTTCCACCACGTCCAGCACACCTCAGATTTCCAAACCGAGTGAGTTGGGTGCGTTTTCGCAATGGCTTTTTTGGATAACGCCAATCGGAGGAGTACTACTGGTCACTGGCCATTTACTAAATAGAAAATATGGCTGTTCATGTGACTGCTGCCCATCGGGTGATTAAAACTTCGCTTGCTGCCGCAAGGCCATTTGCCGGTGCTAAGTAAGCGACTTATTTCTGTTTCTTATTGAACATGGGGAATTTCACCGACTGCGTCTTATCGCAGGAGGCGGCGTGATATCTACCAGTACGCCGTTGGAAACGCCGGCCATCACCAGCAGTGCCTATGCTTCTATACACATCTGCCTCCTGTCTTGGGCACCGTCGTGCAGTCCATTACGCAACTCTGTCAACACCACGACAGCCAGACTACGCGACATTGCTGCCCAGGTATTTTCCCCGGTTAACGTTATAATCAGCAGGCTTCATTAAAAGCTGCATAGATTTTCTTGGCACGCGAGCTTCCAGAACCGGAAGTTTATCTTTTTGAGGAGCTATTTTAGATTCTCAGTCGCCAAAGCAACGAGTGGATACAAATTGGCGCCTAGTCGAATTACAAACGGCATCTTTAGAGTTAGATTAGATGAATAAGTACGTAGAGGAAGCAAATTGGCGATATGTTTGATTCTCTGGAAAAAATAATCACATCGGACACGTTCTACACTATTGTGTCCATTGTTGTTGTCACACTTGTCAGTCTGGCCGCAGCTCAATCTGCCTTGTTAGATCTATCCCACAACCCAGACGAAGTTCCATTACTAAATAAGATTATTGGCTATCTCGGCCTTGGTGCGGCGATGGTCGCTGTTTTTTATTCAAGCGTAATGAGGCGACTCTCTTTAATACTGATGGTGCTCGGCGTTGTAGCTCTCAGTAAGCTGGCACGTCGATACAAGACGGGCGCCCCGCCGTCACCAGCGTCAGTCCCAGATGAAGCTATCAGTTCATTCGAGCCGAACCCCAAAGTAGCATGGTGTGGTCGTTGTAAAGCTCACACCAAGAATGGAGAAGTAACCGTTAGGAACACCGATGAGCATGGCCACACCTATAAGACTTATAAGAAAGCAGTCTGTAGCCATTGCGGCGGCACCATGCTTTGGAATGTTCCTTCAGATATTCGCAAAACGACCCATTGGTCCTGCAGTTGTTCGTCAGTCCTCGGTTTAATTATCATTGCTTGCTTGATTGCTCACGGTCACTACAAGTCAAACATTTGGTATATTCCCGCTTTGCTCACCGGGGGCCTTTTGATTCCTGTTTTGGCATTCCTGACATGGGTAGCATACTTAAGAATACAGTGGCTTCGCTGGCTTAAGAAACAGCCCTGAGTACCGAGCCGCTTACAAATCCACGTGTAATAGCGAGTTGCATACAGTAGGACTGTTCTCTGGTCAGGTCGGTGAAAAGGGTGGAGCCACGTACGGTGCCACCGACGACCTCGGTTGTCATGCTGTGGAGAAGGAGTCGACGGTATACGACCTTTGGGCCACAGTCTTACACCAACTCGGCGTCGACCACGAATCCCTCAATTACCGCTACGGCGGCCGAGACTTCCGACTAACGGACGTCCACGGCCACATGCTTCACAATATTCTGGCTTAACAGACCGAATAGAAAGTGATGGAACCATCCATCGCTGTATCTGCGGCATTCGTCGTTACACGGTGTTCATGCCCACAGAGCCGCACGACAATCACTCATTTGATCGGCTTTGTACCGTAGCCCTTCCAGACCCATTCTATCGCGTGAGGCATGAATTGCGCCTTGGCGTTACGTATGCCGTGCCCTGAATTACGGCAAAACAAATACTGGTATTCATAGCCCTTGGCTCTAAGCACCTTTGCCATCTGATGGTTAGCTTCTACCCAATCATGCATGTCGTCGCGCATGACATTTGGATTTAGCAAGTCACGATCGCCAACTGAGATGAATAACCGAATTGGCTTCTTGGGGCTATTTGGGATGATCGTCTTATGAAATCCCCAGGCACCGTCAGGATACTTTGGATCAAATGGCCATGCCTGATTTACGAATGTTCCTGACGTCGTAAGAACACGACGGTAAAGGTCTGTGCGAAACCAGGCCATGATCAGCGAAGCCGAACCACCGGAACTGGACCCCATAACCGCTCGGCCTTCCGGGTCCTTCGTTAACTTGAGCTTGTATGCCTTCTCAACACGAGGAAGCACCTCGGTTTCAATGTATTCTGCAAACAACCCTGACATATTGTCGTATTCTCTGCCGCGTTGATGCCCCTGGGCATCACCTCCACCATTGGCGATCTGAATTAACACAATCGGTGGAATTCGCTTTTGTGCAATCAAGTTGTCCAGGATGCGCGGGAGGGTCATGTTTGGCTTTCCCTTAGGTCCATCATGGCTAATCATGAATGGTGCTTTCGTTCCAGGCTTATGCTGAGCCGGGATGTAGACTGTAATCTGACGCTTGTAGTCGATCTCGTGTGTGTCGACGATTAAAGTTTTCGGATTTTTGGGATCAACCGTACCGAATTTCATCCTGGCAATTCCGGGATTAAAGATCTTCGTCTCCGTAGAATCGATTATGAACTGTTGAACCTTTCCCTTAGGAACATCCTCAAGCACCTGTGTTTCCGGAGCTGAGATATACTCTGGCCCGATTACAAAATTATCGTAAGCGTCTAATGGTGGATGCTCGCCCGGCTTTAGCACCTTGAAAGCAGGCGCATCTGGCGCATCGAACTCGCGAACAGGCGGTGCTGCGTAGGATGATGCTGTGAACAGTAATGCGGATAGCAATGCAATTGCCGGTAGTTTTGACATGTAATGTACTCGTAACTTGTGAACAGATATTCGTTGCGGTCTTCACTGCGTTTTACACATCCACCTCCAGGCTTTGGGAGTCAGGGTAACGATAGCAAATGATTGACCGAGAAAGCAGCAGTCATTGTCGGTTATGGGGTTACCTCGGTAAAGTGCGACACCGGCGCGAAAAACTCATGATTTCACGGCGTGTATCCAGAGAACATAAGATCATACGCAACTTTGTCAGACAAAACTTCGTCAGACGCAACCGCTCCAATGGTCTATTCCTTAATAGCCAGGAAAATAGCCATCAACCGCGGTTTCTATTTCTTTCCAAACTCAGGATGCGACACAATCGCTTCAATTGCTGCCCTCAATGAAAAGTCTCGTGACTTGGCACCCTCATAGACGGCGTCAACGTATGGTCGATCAGCGATCGTCAACTCGCGACCGAGAGCGTAACTGATGATCTTTCCAATAATACCTTTGAGGATTTTCTCTTTATCCTCCATTAGCGCAACCTTAAGCGTGGTCAAGTCGCTCAGTTCCCGACCATCGGGAAGCTTCATGTCGCTGCTAATCGGAGCATTGGAAAACTTAAGCTTCTTGGTATTGACCACCTCCACGTGACGATATTCAGTTCGCATGCGACCAACCGGATCATAGTATTCCAACGCGAATCCGAGTGGATCAATTCTGCTGTGGCACCGTGAACAACTTTCCATTTTTTGATGTTTAAGCAACGCATCACGGACACTGGTCGTTCCGCGGATATCTGGCTCATTAATCACCACATCAGAGGGCGGATCGATCTGCTCGTTATAAAGATTATTTATGATCCACGCGCCACGTCGTATCGGCGAAGTAGCATAGTCCGTCGAGGTTAGCTTCAGGAATCCTGCCTGAGCGACGAGCCCACCGCGTTCACTGTTCTCGGGAAGCGTCACTGGGACAAACTCATCACCTGTCACCGTAGGCAATTTATAGAATCTCGCAAGACGGTCATTTGCCATAACAAAATCTGAATCGATAAAGTGCACCATGCTGAGGTCATCGCGGAGCAAGTGTCGAAACAGCGCACTTCCTTCACGCGCCATCGATTCTACCGTCATTCGACGAATGTTCTTATATACGCGAACATCTGGTCCGAAATCATCAACTTTGTCCAATTGAAGCCACTGTCGGGTAAAGTCGTCCACGAATCGCTCAACCTTGGGGCTGGCAAACATCCTTTCCAATTGCTCGGAGGGATCCGAGGCCAATCTACCTGACCCGGCAGCTTCCAACAAAGCAGTATCCGGGACTGAATTCCAAAGGAAATATGACAGTCGGTGCGCTAATTCCACGCTCGTAAGCTCAGGCGATTCAGACTTGTAAATAAAGTGGGGTGATGTAAGCAAGGCTGTTAATACGCTGCGTGCTACTTGCTGTGGAGGCATGCTGGCCTTGTTTTGCTGGCGGACAAGCTCAACAAACGCGGCACGCTCCGCCGGTGGCAAGCGTCTCCGGGTTAGCAATAACGCAATGTGATCAACCAGCTTCGATGGTTTCCAATTTGTGTCGGGCTTAATCAACTGCATGGCGACTGTAGGCCACTCGTCGACGATCGGTCCAGCAACCTTAACGCTGGCAAATTTCATTTTGGCGCCGTCGAATTCCTTTGGCTTACCTCCGGTCGACTGTACCCGGCCGCTATCGAAAGTAAATGACACTTCATCGCCGGCTCTTAGCGTAAGTTCCACGGTGAATCCTTGAGAACCATGGGGCATTGGCACGCGCCGGATATTTCGAAAGTTGACCGGATAACGCGCATCGCCGAGATTAACACCGATAATCTCACCTTCCTTTGATTTCACCGAATGCGCGCTCACCTCAAATCGATATCGACCGAATGCTGGGATCTTAAAGCGTTCATAGGACTCTGGATCGACTGAAAAGTGAATATTACTCCGCCATGGACGGAAGGCCGAAAGCAGAAACCCGTCATCGTCGCGATAATCACCTCTTCCGCTACCGTAAAAATGCCGAACATCAAACTCCCACGTTGATGTTTCGGGCTTCTTAGCTGGTAACAGTCTCTCTGCCAAAAAACGTGCTGTCTTGAGGTAGGCTGCCACCTGATTAGAGCTCATGAGATGGGCCTCACCGAATTTGTCGAATCCTCGCTCCACATGATCAGGAGGTAATAATCCGGTAAGATCAAATTCCACTCCGAAAAGATCTCTCAGGGTGTTCGTGTATTCGAGTCGGGTGATCCGCTTGAGCACAGTCACCCGTTGCTGACTGAGTCCGATCTCCTGTAGCAACTCGATAGCATTTGCCTTCACTTCGGCCGCTGGCTGCGTTGCAGATTCAGGTGGCATCTCGCCTGTTTCAAGAACAGCAAGTACCTTATTCAGCAAGTCTGAATTCATATCCGACAACCGAGACTCTACGGACCGGTCCAGACGAATGCCCGCCATCGGTTCCTGATTCCCGTGACACTCGGCGCAGTGCTTTGTAAAAAACTGCTCCAATGGCGTAGCCGCAAAACCGTGACCCTGAAATCCGAGGACCAGCGTGATTGCGAGAAATCGGCAGGGGCTCATGACAACAAGTCCAAGGCTGTTGTACTTTCGCCGAAGTGATCTTGCTGGCTACCGAACTGTCGCAGCAACCCAAGGTAGAGATTTGACATCGGCGTATCGGGCAATTGCCAGTGCCCCGAAGTTTTCAGGCGACTATCGAACACCAACGCGGGGAGGTCATCGAAATTATGGGCATTGGCGCTACCCATCGAAGCTGTAAGCAAAGTTGTCGTTTGGTCAAATAGTGAGCTGTTTCCAGACTGTCGGCTCTTCATAGTCGTCAACGCTGTGCTAATGCGTTTTAGGATCGCGTGCTCCATGACTAGTAGTTTCTTAATCTTCTCGGGCTTTTGGCCGTGGTGAGAAAAATCATGATAGTTCCCTGCGATGTCGGGCTCCTTGAAGCCTTCCCAGAATGGTATCTGCAAGGTGACTGCTCTGGTGGAGTCAGTCTCCAGCGCCATGATTGCAAGATCAAGAAGAGTGCCGACATAATCATCTACCGATCGTCGGTCAAATCCTTCCAAATCATAATCCACTTGCGGTTTGGATTGTTCCGCCCAGTACGCCCGACGTTTGACTGACTGTTCAACCTGGCGTACTGAATTGAGATATTCGTCAAGCTTTTTCCGGTCAGTAACGTTCAGCCGTTTCTCCATCGATTTCGCCTGGCGCAACACTACATCAAGAATGCTTCGGTCTTCGGCCAAGATCTGTTGCTGCATCCTTGCATTTTCATCAACCTGAAAGAGCAGATTAAAAATCTTACGGGGTGAGTCAATCTGGTATACCGGCAATCCATGCTTATCCCATGAAATCTGGGAAAAGTTTAGGTTCTCACCGGCCTGAAATACGAGGGAGCTGAAACGTGTTTCATTACCTATTAAGCCGGCCACGGCTTGATCAATAGAGATACGGTTCTTGCGGCGCAGCTTGTTATAGTAACCGGAAAGAATTCCGACACATGGCGTGTGCCCGAATCCATTTTGCACGGCTGGATTATTCAGCCTGCTAAAAATCTTCAGCCTATCAAGATGTTCTGAGAACTCATTAAGGAGCGGTGGAGGACTGTCGCTGAAAGCTCCATTCTCATCCGGAACCAGAGCTGGCTGGTAAAAACTGAGGTGATTGACGATGGTAAGTAGCCGTCGCGGGGATGGCGTGTCGGAGATCTGCCCGAGACTCTCCAGCCTGGGTAGCAGCAACGAAACTCCTGCACCGTGTAAAAAAGTCCGTCGCTTCATACTTTCACTTAGATTTGCCATTTCAACTGTGATCGTATCAAAGCCGTTAAAAGCTGTAAAGAAAACTAGGATTCTCGGCTTGCGTGCATTCGTTTACGACACAATCAAGAACGCGTTTTAGTCCGTATCTACACGCAAATCGATTCGATGCTCGTCCTCTACAGGTGACCGCTACTCATGTGACGTCTGCTCCGATTTCTTGGCGTACCGCATACATCGAATCAACTCTTCCGTGTATGGAATCACAGCCCAAATCAGCATGAAAGAGGCATACCACTTCATGTAGTTATCCGGGCCAACCGGATCCTGTCGAAAAGCAAGGCTCATACCTCCCGCCCAATTCAATTGAATCAAGTCAAGAAACGTAGACCAGTTATACGCAAAAACGACTGACAAAAGGAAGAACGGTATGGTTGCTAAATAACCGTGTAAGTGCTGCTCCAAAATCGAAATAACCCGTACGTCATTTGCGTATACAAGATCTCGATGGGCAGTAATCTCATGCCAAATAAAGAAGACAATACACAATAGCAGCACCAGTACAGTGATCTCCAGGTATATCACCATAAACAGTGGTGCACCTACCTGTAGGCCCATAAGGCAATGCTGCAGTGATTCCTTTACACCACTGTTTTCTTCAATTTTCGTCTTACGGTGGCACCAATAGTCCATGCCTCCGCATAAAACCCATAACGGCAGAAACAAAAAGAGAATCATATTGTGGAGAATTTCTTCAACCGTTGGCATTGGTTTTCCCCACTATTCTGCAGCTGTTTCATGGGATTGAGATTCTGCCTGCTGTTTCTTAGCTTCCACTAAAAAAGCGTGCAGCGATTCGGCAGCTAAACCGTGAAGCATTAGCCTATGACCGGCGTTCAAACACGACTCCGGCACGATCGGATGTCGGTTATTAACCAGCCCCAGAAAACGATGATCTTTCACGAGCGTCGTCACATAAAGCGCAATCGTCTCGTCTAACTGCAGTGAATGGCAAGCACGCCAAAAATCACTGTCGGTCAAGAGAAGTTGATACATAGGAGTATAAATCTCGATCGCGGCTTCCAGATCAATGAAATTAAACCACCCATTTGGCATATCGTCGAACTCAAACTCTTCACTGATCGCGCTGAAATCCATCTCCCCTTTTGATTCAAGAACAATGTCCTTTTCGTTCAGTTGGCGATTCATGTCAATGATGAAGTTGTAGATATTCAGGTCATGCTGGAGAAACACATCATCAGCAAGGTCTCTTAACTTTTTTGGATGCAGAGGTTTCAAGTCCATTTCCACATCTTTGGCATTGTCTGCAACGAACTGCAATAACTCCGAGCCTATATGAAAGTGACGCATAACCAAATAGTTTGCATTCGGTGATACAAACCACTTCAAACCCCAATAGATGGAGTGGTGTAGTAACCATGATGACTTGATGAAGTTGGGAACAATTGTCTTCAAGATCGTAAAGAGGCAGATTGTCAGCCGGCAAAATGGGCGAACAAGCGGCATGAAAAATTGCCGTGACCTAGACGACACATCAACTAAGAAGTTCGCTTTTGCTTTTGGGTGGAATGGTACGCTGCTATCTACGTAAAGAGCCATCCAGGGATTGGGATCGCCGACATTGTGTTTAATGTCATTGATACGGTCGATTGCCTGATGTTCGTTCATCAGAAGTTTCCTATCTCTTCAAGTTGCAATACGTACAAACGAGCGACTACTTTGGCTGTTTTTACGATTTCCTCTACTAACTCATCGGTGAGGATCCCCGATTGCACAGCCTTGTCCAGTCGTTCAAAGTGGATGTCATCACTTTCAGAATGGTAAAGCAAGAACTTAATCTGCGATTCATCCAATTCTAATTGATCTTTGATTCGTTCTCCCCAGCGTCGGGCAACCTGTCGGCCAAGCCCTTCAATGATGAACATGGCGCCTATCAAATTGAAAGGGTTTTCCCGACTCGCCTGTCCTAAAATATATTCCGACAGCGCTTCACTACCAATGTTTTTCGTTCCGTTTCTTATGACATCTAAATCACCGCCAACAGCTACATAGTCACTTTCCAGCATTTCAAAATCCCGATGCTCGTCACTCGAATGCCCGATAAAGGCTGAACGTATTTCAAAATGCTTGCGAGTTACGTTTGACGCCGCACGGGAAATCCAGCGGGAACCGTCGATCACTTGCTGACGTAGGTTGTAGAGAAGACCTTGATAATCTTCAACTGTGAGTCGATGCTCGTTCATCTTCTGGATGACAGGTACTGCATTTAGTCTATTTTCGAAGTCCGACCAGACGCCTGCCAACCGACGCACTAGGCTTTCCTCTATTGCGCTGCCACTGGTCTTGATATCCGGAGCAATGATTTCATCTTTTGCAAATGCCGCCACTGGTGCCGTTTCGCTTCCTTCAGTTTGTTGCCCTACGACCTTGAGAATCACGTAGCCGAACAGAAATCGACCGCTTTCAGGAACGATGCAGAATAGCCTCTGACCTGGCTGCAGCTTTCCTTCGTTGAACATTTCTTCCAACATTAAATAGAAGGCAGCAGATCCCACATTTCCGCGCGAATATAAGTTGGTGAAAATCCGCTCCTGTTCGATAGTAATGCCACCTCGAACAAGCAGTTCATAGGCCTGTTCCTTGAAAATATGAGATGAATAATGTGTTACCCACCAGTCAACTTCCGTTGGATCGAATACTTGCTGCTCTACAAGCTCAAACACACCGTTAACACAAACGCGGATGACATCATCGAGCATATTGACCGTTTGATGCAAGTTGATAGCGCCGGCCGACGCTGCTTCTATATACCCTGGGTAATCCAACCAGCCGAAAACTTCATCGGCTGAAACACGGTCCTTGGTCCCTACAAACATACACGGTGCGTACTGGTTGGCATACGATTTGATGTGAATCGACTCGACCTCAAGCGAGAGGCCTGTTTCGGATGCCTGATCTGAAAGCAGCAGAGCCCCCGCACCATCGGACAACATCCAACGAAGGAATTCTGTTTCGAATGAGAGTCGCTTGTCTTTACCGTAGCCTTGCTCTTCAAACCGGCGAGCCTTTAACAGCCTGCTCGCAAGCTCACTAGCGACGACGGTTGCCTGAGTCACTTCGTCAGCCTTGATAGCGGCGGTCGCGTGACGAAGTGCAAGAACGCTACTTGCACAAATGCCGTGTAGAGATGCAATTTCACACGGTTTATTCTTAAGTTCTCCATGCACCATACTGGCAAAGCCCGGTAATGGTATATCTCCCTGACAGGTAGCTGTTACAAGCAACTCAATATCATCAAGAGTGAGTTTGGAACGCCCGATCACATCCCGCACCGCTTCAGCTGCCATCGCTGCATTGGACATCGTGGTGTTTTGTTCTTTATCCAGAGCATAGTAACGGGTTTCAATTTTATTTTGGTTGAGGACCTTTTCACGTGCTCTGGATGGCACGCCATCGATCATTCCCAGATAGTCTTCCATTTCTTCGTTGGAAACAGGGTCACCTGGAAGGAATTTTCCGATGTGATTGATGTAGCACTTTTTAGCCATGCTGATGTCTCCTGTGGTCGTGTATTCCATACATTAAATCTACCTTACTGTGACATTGAGCGTTAAACGCACCTATTTCTACACGCCACCCCAAACGAGACACACTAACAATTAACGATAGCTCTTCCTCATTAGTATCGAAGAAGATCGGGCGAAACTAATAGTATTAAATGTGCTACAGCATCACCGACTTGTCAGTTTGGGTGCTACACTGAGTCCGCTTGTCATATCGTGATGTTGAGAGGTGCCGTATTACAACATAATTTCATTCGTAAAGAACGCAGCCTACATCGTAACCGTCTAAAATATTAATGCGTTCACTGATTGAGATTGGCTCTGAAGGAAAATCAAATGCTCAAGAGGAATCTTCCACACGTAATCACATCAGGAATTATTGGGTTGCTGTCATGTTTTAGTTCGTTAAGCACAGCAGCAGAAGAGCCGTGGAAGCACCCGTTTGCACCAGACGAACATACGGTCGTGCTATATCATTTCGACGAAGGTGAAGGCAACGAAACACGTGATGCTCTTGGAGACGAATCGCTAACGCTACGTGCAAACAAACGAGGCCTGTGGGGGCAACATGAAGGGTTTGGCACGACTGCGAAATTTGAACGCAAGGATGACGACCCGAACCTGCTTATAGGTCCGGTCAACCACGACAAGTTACACCTTCGCAGTTGCACGACTGCCTG
>PBOZ01000056.1 GCA_002724555.1 Rickettsiales bacterium | reverse complement strand
GTGATTTCCAGCGCTTGCAGTTTGATGCCGATACTTGCGACCCGGCTCTTGAAATCCGGATCGTCGATCATCGGTGCGCCAATAACTTGCTCGAGGCCGGCAATTTCTTTCAGCTTTTCAAGCTTCCGTTTTGATTTGGCGACCCCGGCGATACCGGTCCGTTCGTGCCCAAGGAGATATTTGGCGTAGGTCCAACCCATATTCTCTTGGCCGATACGGTTTTTTACCGGCACTTTTACGTCGACAAAGAAGACCTCGTTCAGGTAATGGCCGCCGTCCATCGAAATAATCGGTTTAACTTCAAGGCCCGGCGTCGACATGTCTATCAACAGAAACGAGATACCTTCTTGTTTCTTGCCTTCGGTCGATGTGCGCACGAGGGCGAAAATCCAGTCCGCATGATGCGCGTGCGATGTCCAGATTTTTTGGCCGTTGACAATGTAGTTCTCACCACTCTTGTCGAGCTCGGCCCGGGTTTGCAACGACGCGAGGTCGGAGCCGGAGCCAGGCTCTGAATATCCCTGACACCAGAAAATATCGCCGTTCAGGATTGATGGGATGTGTTGTTGCTTCTGCTCTTCCGTGCCGAATGTGTAGAGCACGGGTCCGATCATGGTGATCCCGAAAGAGCTTAGACGAGGCGCGTTCGCATTCTGATACTCTTCGTCGTAAATATGCTTTTGTACGGGTGTCCATTCGCATCCGCCGTGCTCTTTTGGCCAACTCGGTGCGACCCAACCTTTTTCGAAAAGAATTTTATGCCAACGCCGAGTGTATTCCTTTGGGACATAGGAGGGCGAGCGGCGCGATGCTTCTTGGATTTCCGGCGGCAGTTTCTCGGAGATAAACGTTCGAACCTCCTCCCGGAAGGCTTCATCCTTTGCGCTGAAAGTCATCTCCATAGTCGCATCTCCATTCTCGCTGCGGATTTCATCACGGTGCGTATATTAAGTTAGGGCGACGGCGGATCAAGGCATCCTCAAGGGTGCAAATTTTGACTCGCGTTCACCTAGTTGTCGGTCTATGTCATTAAGAATAAACTTACCCAAATGATGTCTTGGGAGGCCTAAAATGACCGGTTTACCTCTTGAACTTGACCATGTGGGGCTTGCGATCAACGATCTTGAAGTCGGCCGGCAAGCATACCATAAACTCGGTTTTACACTCACCTCCCGCAGTATTCATTATGGCTCGCGTGAGCCGGGCGGTCCGGTCGAACCGTTTGGTTCCGGCAATCACTGCGCCATGTTTGAGAAGGGGTATTTCGAGGTGATGGGGCTGACGGATCCGAACTTATATAGCTCAGCCCTCTCGATGCTAGATAAATATGAAGGTGCGCATATTGTGGCATTTGGCAGTGGAGACGCTGTGAATGCCTATAAGCTGCTTTCGGAGCGCCTCGATGGCGTGCAGCCGGCCCGTCGTTTGGAGCGAGAAGCCACTTTTGGGGTGAACGATCAGGAAACCCGCCGGGCCGCCTTTAATAACATCACCATTGACCCAGCCGTCTTTCCGGAAGCAAAACTTATTTTCATTGAGCATGAGACGCGCGATGTTTTATGGCAACCGCATTTAATGACGCATGCAAATGGCGTTGTTTCCATCGTTGAAGTAGCAATATGTGTTGATGATGTTGGCGCAACCAGTTCCAAATTAGGCGCACTTTTTGGCATTACCCCAAAAGAGCCGATGCCAGGCATCTCGGTCTTTGCTTTACCGCATGGAAACGTCTATGTCTTAAATCAAGATGGCCTTGCCGGATGGACACCAGGTGTTGAACCACCCTGCATTCCGTATGTTTCGGCGGTTGGCTTCGGCGTAAACGAGTTGGAGGCGACCAAGAAACTGCTGGATAGTAACGGCGTGCCTTACAATGATCATAAGTACCCCGCAATTTGGGTCACGCCAGACTATACCTGTGGTCCGGTGGTGTCGTTTATTCAGGTTTGATTGCCCTCGGCGGCGAGCTGATCTTCTTCTAATTGGTAACGCGGCGTCTCATCTCTCGGCGAGCGCTCGTCGCCCTTTGTATCATCAAGCGTATCGGCCTTCCAATTGGCGTTGATTGTCCATGTACGGTCCAATTTAAGGATAGTGCCCGGCTCCTTAATAGTCTCGAATGCTTCGAGGCCAGCTCGGGTCATGGTATATTGGTCGGTTGGATCGTTCGGCATGCCTGTCGAATGGCCCAATGGATAGTCAGTAAAGACACCACGGGGTGGATTGCCGGCCTGCATGATGTCCAAGGCCGAACCCATACATAATGTGGGTATACCGATAGTTTCTAGATGGCGCGCGATCAGACACACGGTCTGATGACAGACAGGTCACAACGGAACTAGAAAGGCGATATCGACACGTTGTGCTTGGAAACTTGCCACCACTTTGGGCACAAGTTCTTCCCGCGTTCGACGTTGGGAGTAGACCGCGCCCATGCAGGAGAGCATATCCTGGGCGATCTCTCCGACGACACCTTCTTTCTCTAGGCGGCGTAGCGGTTCAATTGGAAATACGCAGTTTGGATCTTTGCGCGCTGCTGGAAGGTATTGTTCTGTGAGGTGCGAGAAACGAATGTTTGCAACATCGGTGTCTTTTGGTATTGCCCGGATAGATGTGTCATCTTTGTAGTAGTAGGCGACCTGCCCTTTGACATAGGTTCCAGCAGTGCAGAGAAATCCGACCCGGGATTTAGACAGCGGTTTTTTCAAAGGCGTCCATGCCGGTGGCTCTTCAGCGTGAAACCATTGATAACTTGGGTATCCGAGGCGGGAGTAACGCTCTCGGATCATCTTCATGTATTCAATTGTGGCCACCGCGTTTTCCTTACGAATGCGCATTTCTTTGATAGTACCAATTTAAGCGGCTTGGATAAATGTAAAACGCGATCACAATCTATTCACCTTTTTTTATATTAAACAAAGTTGAGATATCGGGATTTCTGAAGGTAGCGTGCTTATTAGATTTGAAGTCATAAAATACAGATTTGTTAATTCGACATTGAATTATTCGCTTTCACTTAAAGGGGGTTATAGCCCCTGTGTTCCGAAAATGATCGCATTTTGAGCGATCCGATTTCTGCTTCGATCTGCTGATTGAGGGCAGCATTTGCGGAAATCTGGAGACGGACGTAGTTAATAAAATTCGAGGGCGAATTCTGATTATTTATATCGAAAGTAAAGATCCCGGCTTGGTTCCACATCGCGCCCAAATGCCTTAAGAAGTTGAAATGAAGGCGCTTACTTGCAAGAGGGGCTTGATGTTTGGCAAATAAAGCAAGGTTACCCAATTCGTTCACTATTCAAACAGTGTTTGTTTAATTTAATTCGACTGCATCGGCCAGAAGGTGATGATTATTGCACACCCTGAATAAACCGGCGAGTGGACCATTCTCGACGTTGGAGCGTTTTATTATTACGGTGCCGGTCTTAATGGGGTCACTGTTGCACGCCATTAATATGAGTACGGCTTATGTAGCTTTACCGAATATCCAAGGCAATCTCTCCGCACGGCCCGACCAGATCGGTTGGGTGATCACGGCCTTCGTTGTTGCGACTGCCGTTGGTACTGTTCTTACTGGATGGCTGAGTGGACGTTTTGGACGTCGGCGGGTTTTCTTGGGTTCAATTGCTGGTTTCACGCTTACGTCAGCGCTTTGCGGTATTGCGGATAGTTTCGAAACTCTTGTTTTTTACCGCATCCTTCAGGGGTTCGTGAGCGCGCCGCTGTTGCCAATTTCACAAGCGATTATGCTTGATACCTATCCGCGGAGGCTACACGGTTTTGCTATGAGTATATGGTCGCTTGGAATGATTATGGGACCGATACTCGGTCCTACAATCGGTGCACTACTTACAGAATATTACGGCTGGCGATATCTTTTCTCGATAAATATTCCGACCGGTATCGCCGCGTTCGTCGCTATAATGTTTACTTTGCCCGAAGCAGAGACACGGAAACAAGCGCTTGATTGGATTGGCGTGACGAGTCTTATCGTTGGCGTCTCTTGTCTGCAATTGATGCTCGACCGGGGAGAGCGCCTCGATTGGTTTGATTCGCCAGAAATTGTTGTTGAGGCGGCACTTGCGGCTATTGCATTATACGTTTTCATTGTTCACAGCCTGACCCATCCGCGGCCATATATAAATTTGACGATTTTCAGGGATCGAAATTTTGTCGTCGGTCTTAGTCTGATTTTCATGTTTGGAATTGCGGTCTTTTCAAGCTTATTCGTGCTGCCTTTGTTTTTGCAAAACGTCCAGGAATACCCGGTCCTTTCTGCTGGCTGGATTGTCTCAGTCCGAGGCATTGGAACTATGTTTGCTATGCTTATGGGTGGCACTTTAGCCGATCGGTTGCCTGCGAAATATCTCATTTTGCTAGGGTTAGTTTGTGTCGGCGTTAGCAATTTTGTTATGACCCAATGGACATCTGAAGTGCAGTTTGAGGCAATTGTTTGGGTAACTATAGTTAATGGCTATGGCATGGGGTTGATGTGGGTAACGCTCACAACCGTGACGTTCTCGACTTTGGCGCCTAGTTTTCGTGTGGAAGGTGCGTCGCTTTTCGCATTGATTCGTTCGATTGGAGCTAGCATGGGAACGTCCGTGATTGTGGCTGTGCTCGTGCGGTCGTCGCAAGTGAATTACATCGAAATGCGGAACCATATTAATACATTTGCAGAGATATTCAGTGTCATTGGGACGCCGTCGAGCTGGAACCTGAATTCAGCCGCGGGTGTTGCCGCTTTGCAGAATTTGGTGCTCGCTCAGGCGGAAATGGTGGCCTACTTGAACGCCTTCGTTTTCCTTGTTTGGGTCGCTTTGGTCGCTATGCCTTTGGTTTTTTTATTCAAGTCCCCACCTAAGGGTGAAATTTAGTAATTTCATATAATTATTGCAGATTCACCAGTAGTATAAAGATCCGAAAATTTATTAAAAATTGATACTGGAGCTGAGTGGATTATTGATCAATTTAGGAATGACTGATTGTCGTTTTTGATATGGTAACTATTGCCTAATGGGAATAGCTGTTAGGCAGGTCGTCCGTCAATTTCATCTGATTTTGGCAAGGTGTTCGCGCCGCCGATGACGACAACGGCTTCGCCACGGGGTTCGATCTCCGCATGATCCGCGGCTAGTTTTGGCAGGGAACCACGTTCAACCCGTTGGAATTTTTTGGTCAACTCGAAACAAACGGCACCCTGGCGTTCGCCAAAAAGTTCGCCCGCCTCCGCGAGGAACCGGCCGAGACGACGGGGGCTTTCGAAAATAACAAGGGCAGTATCACTCTCGATGTATAACTCCATGGCGCGCCGCCGTCGGGCCTTACGTTGTGGTAGAAAGCCCAAGAATGCGAATTGTGCGGCTTTAACGCCGGCCGCGAGGATTGCGGTTGTAACCGCGCTAGGGCCGGGTAGGATATCTACTTCGAAACCAGCCTCAATGACTTTCTGAATCAGAAGCTGCCCTGGATCACTGAGGCCTGGCATACCCGCATCGCTGCAAAGACCGACGTCATAGCCGCTGTTCAGCAAAGATAGGGTGCGGTCAGCGGCCTGTTTCTCATTATGACTGTTGCAGGAAAAAAGAATTTCTGGACGTTCGATGCTGTAGCGTTCGAAGACGCGCCGTGTGTGGCGCGTGTCTTCGCATGCGAGCGCGTCTAACTCCTTCAGAATTCGTATTCCTCGATATGTCATATCTTCAAGGTTGCCGATCGGTGTCGGGATGACGATCAACGTGCCGGGATCAGGGCGTGCCATAATTACTCGCTCACACAACCAAAGCAACGCCATCCCGTCCAGGATCGGCGCCACCTTGCCAGCCGTCATTAACCGTCTTAACCCCGTGGACGCCGGCAAAGGCATAACTCAGATGGTTTCGGATCAGACCGTAGCCCATACGTTCAATTTCATCTGTGACGAAGTGTGGGATGCGATTGCTGACCTCAATGGTTTGGTTTTTGGTAATTGCAATACGAGGGACGGAGACTGCTTCTAACATCGACAAACCAAAATCGACGGTGTTCACAATGGATTGTGTAATAGCCTGTGGAATATAGGCCGCACCGGGCGCACCAATAACAATATGCGCGCCTGCATCATTGAATAAAATCGTTGGCGACATGGAGCTGGTGTATGATTTTCCGGGTGCAATCGACATGGCTTTGCCGACACGTGGGTCAAAAATGCCCATGCAACCATTTAAAATAAAGCCAGTCCCTGGAATGATAACGCCGGAAGGTGCGCCTAGCGTGTGGGTCATAGTTACGGCATTGCCGTGTTCATCCAATGTGGACACGTGGCTGGTGTCTTGAGCTTCATCGACGTTCATACGCGTCAGGGTGGCTTTCTCGCCGGCGCGGATTTTATCGGCAAAGGCATTGGCGTAGTTCTTATCCGATAGCGTGTCGAGAGGGACATCAACGAATGCCGGGTCTCCGACCTTATTGCGCTTGTCATTGAAGGCGTAAGAAATAGCCTCTGCCAAGAGACGAATGTATTCCGCGGAATTATGTTCAAGGCATGATAAATCAAAATTCTCCAGGATATTCAATGTTTCGAGAACCTGTATGCCTGAGCCACCCGGACGGTTTGTTGCCAGTCGCAATCCTCTGTAACTGCCCTCCAATGCAGGCGCGCGAACTGCTTGGTAGTTGGCGAGATCTTCCTGGGTCATTAGACCGCCGTGCGCTTTCATATCTTCGTCGATGCATTTTGCTATATTGCCTTTATAAAAGACATCAATACCGTCCGAAGCGATGTTTTTTAGGATGCAACTGAGTTTTGGGTTGCGGATGAGGCTACCAGGTTTTCGGAATTGGCCATCGGATTCGAGGTAGAGTTTCCGGCCTTCTGAAGTGTAGCCGACAATATCAGTGTTGTGGACTCGTCCTTGCGCCTCTTCGTCCTGCATTGCGTAGAAATAGACATGTGGGCGGACAATCCAACCGCCGTCTGCATAAGCGATCGCCGAGCGTGTCACATCAGACCAATTCATGGTGCCGTATTCATTGAGGAGGATGTCATAGCCTTTTAGGTTGCCAGGCACCATAGGAGCCTGATGACCGAGCGCGTTGATGCGTTCTCTTAGAATAAAACCGAACGCGTCAGCAGTCTCGCCTTCAATGGCGTCTTCCCACATATCTTCATGGGCTGAAGCTGGTGCGGCGCCGAGAAAATTTATGTTTTCCGTTTTTCCTGATTTTGCGTCGTGGACAAGTGCTGAACCGACCCCACCAATCCCCGTCATAAGTGGATCGACGACACCTTGCGTGACGGCGCAGGCAATGGCGGCATCGACGGCATTGCCACCAGCTTTCAATGCGAGAGCGCCGGCTTCAGCGGCTTCAGGTTGGGCGGCACAGACGATCCCATGTGTCATGATGTTCCCTTTATCGACTAGGCCGGAACCGCATTAGGTACCGTTGGTTAGGTTAACTCATTGATCCGCTGTATCCATCCAAATCGTCACAGGCCCGTCATTGGTGAGGCTAACGGCCATATTGGCACCGAAGACCCCTTTTTCGATGGGAATGCCGTGTGACGCAAGCGTATCGCAAAAATTTTCGTAAATTTCGTTTGCGTGGTCAGGCGCTGCGGCGCCTGAGAACCCCGGGCGATTGCCGCGTCGCGTATCCGCTGCAAGCGTGAATTGACTCACGACTAGCGCGCTGCCGCCAATATCCAAAATTGACTTGTTCATCCGGCCTTCTTCATCTTGAAAGATACGCAGTTTCGATATTCTGGTGGCTAGTTTGGCGACAGTATTCGTATCATCATCGGGCATTGCGCAAACTAAAACCATAATTCCAGCCTCAATCTTACCGACCGTCTCTTCTTTAACATTCACTTGCGCGGAGGTTACTCGTTGAAGAAGGGCGCGCATTAGTCCAGCAATGGCTACAATAGTGCAGTGGCTATTTCGCGCCATTCTTTTTGCAGGGAGTTTGAGGCTTGTGATCTGCCCGCCTTCATATACCAATAATCGGCGTTTGATAAATCGCCTTCCACTCTGTGTAAATAGGCATGTACCCACGCACCTAACTCGGTTTTATCGTCGTGCACAATTTTATGCGCGGATTCCCATTCACCCTTTGCAGCATGCCAAAGCGCCTGAAGCGGCAATCCTGCCGTTTCAGGTGGTTTGTCTCGTTTGACAGACGCTTGAAAGGCGTCAAGGTCCATAATACTCATCTAAATTGGTGCCTCACCGAAGTCCTGATTTAAGCTGACTATAGGAGAACGCAACTACTTCATTGTGATTACATAAATTGTGCGATCGTTAGACGCTGCCCTCGCACACTACTTCGATCAAATTTGGGCCTGTCTTGTTTGACATTGCGTTGTCCAGGGCTGCGCGTAATTTCGCCGGGTCAGTCACCCGTTCCGCGGTAACACCCATCGACTCTGCAAGCGCAGCAAAATTTACAGCCGGATCCTTAAAATCCATCCCTATAAAGTGGTCGTTCTGGTGGAAAGATTTTAACCGCTGTTTAATTATTCGGTAGCCGCCATTATTCACAATGACATATGTCATTGGCAGGTTTTGGTTAGCGGCGCTCCAGATCGCTTGGATGCTGTACATTGAACTGCCATCGCCAATGATCGCGCATACTGGGCGGTCTGGATGTGCCAGTTGGACACCAACGGCTGCTGCTATGCCCCATCCAATTCCGCCACTCGCCAGGCCATGAAAATCGTGCCGCTCTCGGTAGGGGTGTATATCGTTTAAGTAACGTGTCGCGGTCACGCCTTCGTTGACGATGATGCCGTTCTCGGGCAACGCTTCGGATATTTGGAGCATCAGCCAATCTGGATTAATGGGCTCGCCACTACCTGCGGTTTCAATCTTATCGATCAATGTGGCCCGATTAGCCGACCAGTTTTTCGATCCCAGTACCGCAATGCGTTTCGCCGCGGCATCTGACAGTGCCGGGCCACCACGTTCTTTGAGGACGGGCGTTAGTGCTTTAAGTGTTTCGCGGACATCACTACCTATTGCTATCTCTGTCGCATAGTTTTTGCCCATTTCCCAATCATTCAAGCCAATCTGGACGATTGGCAATTCTGCCGGCATTGGGTCGACGGCATCCCAGACCGACATACGTAAAACATCGGCCCCGAGAACAATCATCAAATCGTATGGCTCTAAGGTGTCGCGGACTTGGGGTTGGCTGCGCGAAAGGCCACCAACAAAGCAGGGATGCTCCGAGAGGAAATGCGAACCATAGGGAACTGTTTGTTGATAGACAGCAGCACCTATAGCCTCGGCAAATTCACCCGCTTCGCTGAGCGCATCGCTGGTTACGATTTCATTGCCGCAAACGATCACTGGGTTCGCGGATCGTAATAACCGATCAGCCAAGCTGTTTAGAACGTCGTCTGCAGGACGGTTGCGCGTGTCCACGCGAGTGCTGCTGCCAAGGTCAATGCCAGCCTCGTTGTTCAGGATATCGCCCGGCAATGAAATGAAGACCGGTCCCATGGGTGGTGTCATCGCTATTTTGGCTGCGCGGCGGACAATGCGCGGCATGTCTTCGAGGCGGGTGATCTCGGTCGCCCATTTCACCAATGGTTCCGCAATTGGTACAAGCGGGTCATACAATAAAGGTTCCGTGAGCCCATGCCCCAGTTCTTGCTGCCCGGCCGTAATAATTAGCGGCGTCCCTGTGAACTTACAATTGTATAGGGCACCCATTGCATTTCCGAGACCAGGCGCAACATGCACATTACAGGCGACGAGCTCACCAGTTGCACGAGAATAACCGTCGGCCATGGCAACTACGACTGATTCTTGCATCCCCATAACATAAGTTAGGTCTGGATGTTCTTTCAGCGCATGCATGATTGGCAATTCTGTTGTTCCGGGATTCCCAAAGAGATGCGTTATGCCTTCGTCCTTTAAAAGCGCTAGAAACGCGGAACGTCCGGTGATCTGATTAGCCGCCATAACGGGTCCTCCAGTTCAAACTGTCATTCGATTGTTGGGAAATTTGGTGAAATTAATAAAAGGTTTGTATCTTGAGAAGCACAATTTGGATATCATTTTTACTAAAACTATATTAAGCGCTTGAAATGCAAAATCAACCATACAATAAAAAAAAAGATTTACTGTGAATATTATAATAAATAATATAGTAAATAAATAAAAAATAAAATATATTATATAAAAAATAATAAAAAAGATTTTTTTACTTAAAAAAATTACAATGGGTGATTTTTCGCTGTGCGGGTGTTGAACAATTTTGTTGCAAGCTTACTAAATATGTAAATACTTTCGTTACTCAAAAAATTTAATCGTTCAAAAGCTGATAGGGGTTGGTAAGGAATGCGAAACGCTCTTGTAATTTTGTTTGCTACCGCGGGACTCGCGCTGGCAGGGTGTGCTGGCGGAGGCGGTGATGCAAAAGCTCCGGCAGCGAAAAAGGCTGCTTCAAAGAAACCAAGCAAGCCACATATTCAAGCCGTGTTTAAAAAAGGTAGCAAGGTGTGCACCTGGACTGATGGGAAAGGTAATAAGGGGACCGATTACTATTACAAGGATAAGACGGCTCTCAGTGGCTCTGCGGACAGGGTCATGGGCAAAGATATGAAACAGGGTACTTGGCAGATCACTGGCGCCGCTATGAACCTAAATTGGTATGGTGGTAAAAAAGGAAAAGGCGTCTGGTACAAGGTCAGTAAAACAGGAAAGAAAAGCTATAAGCTCTCAGGTGCCGGTGGTAAGGGCACTTACAATGTAAAATGTAAATAAATAAATATTTGTATTAAAAAGGGCGGGTTTACCCGCCCTTTTTTTTGATTCCAATTAGTTACTAATTAAAAAATTAATACCTTATTATATTGATCTCGAATTATAAGATTGAGATTTTCTGTTTCCTTATACGGTTTTCGGGTTTTCGATTTTTCCAATATAATTGAAGACCTTAATTGGGCTATGCAATCAAGTTTTAAGCTTATAAAATACTAGAACACTTTTGATACTCAGAAATTTAGTAGGGGTTTGTACGGAATGCGAAACGCTCTTGTAATTCTATGTGCTTCTGCGGGACTCGCTTTGGCAGGTTATGCTGGTGGTGGCGTGGAGGCAAATGCTTCAGAGAAGCCACATATTCAGGTTGTGTTTAAAAAAGGTAGCAAGGTATGCGCCTGGACTGACGGTGAAGGTAAGAAGGGCACTGATTACTACTATAAAGATAAAACGGCTCTTAGTGGCTCTGCAGATAGGGTTATCGGCAATGAATTGAAGCAGGGCACCTGGCAGATTACTGGTGCCGCTATGAATTTGAATTGGTATGGTGGTAAAAAAGGAAAAGGTGTCTGGTACAAGGTCAGTAAAACAGGAAAGAAAAGCTACAAGCTCTCAGGCGCGGGCGGTAAGGGGACTTACGACATTAAATGTAAATAAAAACATAAATTATCCAAAAAGGCGGGCAATACCGCCTTGTTTCTATTCAATAATATAAAATTTTAATTTACGTTTGTTTTATGTGGCTTGTGGGGTGGAGATTTGGATAAACACCTTCCTTTGAGTGGTGTGCGGGTTTTAGACCTTTCCAGAATAATTGCTGGTCCGAATTGTACCATGCAACTGGCTGACCTTGGGGCGGAGGTCATAAAGATCGAAATTCCGCATAGCGGTGACGACTCCCGCAGAATGAAGCCACCCGAGGTTGGGGGTGAAGGTCATTTTTATCTAGCCTTCAACCGAAATAAAAAAAGCATCGCCATCGATATGAAGACAAAGGCCGGATTGGACCTCGTCTTGAGACTGGCTGCTACATCTGACGTTTTTGTTGAGAATTTTCGGCCAGGTGTAACCAAGCGTCTTGGCCTCGATTACGAAACCCTCCATTCAAAATTACCAAGTCTCGTCTATTGTTCTGTTTCTGCCTATGGCCAAGAAGGAATAATGTCTGATCGGCCAGGCCTCGACCCGGTATTTCAAGCCGAGATGGGATTGATGTCGCTTTGTGGCGAAATTGACGGGGGTCCAATTCGCCACCCGCTATCCATAATAGACTTGTTCACAAGCCTTTATGCGTCGACTGCGGTTTGTGCCGCCATCGCCGATCAAAAGATGACAGGTCAAGGTCGTCATATAGATATGTCGCTTATGGGCGGTGCCATCTCGGTTCTTGGAAATGCGGCCCAATACTATTTCACTTGCGGGGAAGCACCGCCGCGTATGGGAAACGGCTTTCCAACAGTAGTTCCAGTCGGTGCTTTTGCTGGCAGTGATAGTAAATTGTTCTACTTGGCATGCGGTACGCAACGGCTTTATGAAAATTTGGTAATTAAAGCATTAAATCGTTCGGACCTACTGGAAGATAATCGCTTTGCCCTGATGGGTGATCGAGTCAAAAATCGCAATCTAATGATGCCTATGTTTGAAGAAATTTTTGCAACGCAGCCGCGAGATTATTGGGTTGATAAACTTCGTTCTGCTGGTGTTCCTTGTGGACCGGTTCGCGATTTGCCGGAGGCATTGGAAAGTCCGGAAGTACAGGAAGCGGGTTTGGTGCAGACGATCGAACATCCGACAGCAGGCGACCTTCGGACCTTAAAGTCACCGATTGGACTTTCGGACTGTCCTATAAGAGAGGATACCCCGCCGCCGTTGCTAGGCCAGCATACAGATGAGATTTTGCAGTCAATTTTGCAATTGAGTGATGTGGAGATTGACGAGCTGCGCAATAATGAGATCATCGCTTAAAGGGGATAGGCGATGGATGATTTGTTACCCGAAGAAATTAGGGATATCCGCAACAGTGTTCATCGCTTTATGGAAAATGAGGTCAATCCGGTCATGGATGAGATCGAGCGGAAAGGGCAATTTCCGCGTGATTTGGTTCGTAAGGCGGGTGACGCGGGGTTTTATGGCGCGGTTTTTCCAGAATCGGTCGGGGGAACGAATTCTGGCTATGTCGCGGCGGCGATCATTAGTGAGGAGTTCGCACGAAACGATGTGCGCTTCGCCGCCTGCAATAATCAACAAGGCTCAACTTGTCCACAATGTATCTACACAGGTGGCACAGTTGATCAGGTGTTGAAGTTTGTCCCACCCCTGCTGGCTGGTGAAGCAATCGGAATGATGGCGCTGACAGAAGCGGGCGGAGGGTCGGATGCGCTTGGAAATATGAAGACAACGGCCACGCGGGATGGGGACGTTTATCGCCTAAACGGATCAAAGATGTGGGCGTCGATGGCCAATGAGACAGACGTTGGCGTTCTTCTTGCGAAGACCGATCCGGATGCAGGGCCCAAGGGCGTCACTGCCTTTATTGTGGAACCGAAAAAATATCCTGGCTTCGAGGCACGTCCGATCGAGATGCATGGCCTATCGAAGGCACTGCGGACCAATGCCGTCTTCCTTGATAATTTCGTTGTCCCCGCCGAGAACCGTCTTGGTAAAGAGGGAGATGGTTTTAAGATTGTAATGCGTGCCTTGCAGCCGGGTCGAGTAACTGTGGCTGCCAAAGCGTTGGGTGTGGCGCGTGCCTGTTTTGAAGATGCCGTCGCTTACGCGAACGAGCGCTCATTGCGGGATGTGCCTATTGGAAAATTCCAGATGATCCAGTCAGATATTGCGGAGATGGCGGTTGCCATCGAAGCGAGCCGGGCGCTTGTATATAAGGCAGCCCAGTTTATGGATGCCGGTCTCCCGTCGAACCGCCTCGCAGCACTTGCTAAGTATCATGCTTCGCAAACGGCGAAGATGGTGGCTGATAAGGCTCAACAGATATTTGGTGGATACGGGTTGGCAGTTGAGTATCGGGTCTCTTGGCTGAAGTCCTATGCCGACCTGTTCTTTACGGGTGAGGGGACTGCGAACGTTCAAAAAATTCTCATAGCCGAGGATGCACTCGGCTACAAAATTGCTGACCGGCATCATGGTCATACTGGATTGCGGGACCCACGCAAGCACGATATCGCCGACGAGTTAACTACGGCGAAATAATACTTCATACCAGGCTAGGCCAAGGATCTGGAGTGCGATTCCGATGACAAAAGCCCAGCTGTGTGCTGTGGAACTAAAGCTGCCGCTTTCGGCCAAAGGAAATATTTCAATTATAACGCCGATGAGCCACTGAATGATAAAGACAGAGAGGAAGACCAGGAAATTCAGGGCCGAACTTGCGCGAGCAGATAATGCTGGGTCAAAGTTTCCGGCTACGATCGGATAGATCGCATAGGCAGCGGATAGAAAAATCGAAACACCTATCCAAAGTGGGATCGCGAGGGCGGTGATTTGCAAAGCAAGTCCGATCTGAAGTGCAATGAGGATCGCAACGCCACCTGCGATTAAGGGCATTACCGACTTGCCACGATGTTGCCATTGTTGCGCGACCCAGCCGAATGCGAAGTTACCGCATGCGTATGCGCCCAGCATTGCAAAGAGAACCCACCCTATAGCAGTGTTACTATATCCCGCTACATCACGTAGCCATATTGGTGCCCAAAGCGTTTGGTAGGCACTTCCCACACCTACGCAAGCCATGGCAATTGGAGCGTATTGCCAAAGCTTTATTGAGCGGAAAATCGCACCGAATGGTGAAATTTGTTGTCGTAAGCTGCTTTTATGGTCGATTGATACTGTTGGCACGATTAGCAGAGTCGCAATTACTATAGTGCCCGTTGCGGCGATTAATATTAAAAATGCAGGCCGCCACCCAAGCTCTTCCAGCATTGCGCCGAACGGCATAGTTGCGAACATACCGCCGACACCGGTGGCGCCGATGAGAAGGGATGTTGCCAGAGGCAGATGTCCTGGTAGCCAAATCGATGCGGTTTTAATGCCGGCAATCAGACTTGCTGACATGCCAATCCCCATAAGGACCCGACCAAGGATTAAACCACTCATACTCTCTGCCGATATAAACAGCAAAGCGCCGACGCACGAAGTGGTAAGAAGCAAACTTGTTACGGCTTTCGGTCCGTAGCGGTCCAAGATGATTCCAA
The DNA here is from genome assembly GCA_002724555.1 of Rickettsiales bacterium. Classification (GTDB taxonomy): domain Bacteria; phylum Pseudomonadota; class Alphaproteobacteria; order UBA8366; family UBA8366; genus UBA6544. Next base: position 5,145 of record PBOZ01000056.1, on the reverse strand, counting down.
GAGGCAATTGCGAAAGACCAAAGGCAACGAAGAAGGTACTGGAAACGAAACCGAGTTCGGCGGCATTTAGGTTGAACGAGGATCGAATATCAGGCGCTATAATACCGTTGGCAATACGAAATACGAAATCAATGACAGGGTACAAAATTAGCGGCGATAGGATGATTAGGCCCTGACGAACCGATTGTGTCTCGTTATCGACCAACGGCACTGCCGTCCCTATGCACGTCCAAGCGCCGTATCGCAGACGAACGGGTTTGTTTGTCGCTCGTGGCCAAATGTCGAAAGAGGGCCATGGCCCGGAATGAAGGTCACGTCGTCACCGAGCGGCCAGAGCTGCGTTACGATGGAATTAATTAATTCTTCGTGATTGCCGCGTGGAAAATCCGATCGGCCGATTGAGCCTTGGAATAAGACATCTCCGACCGCTGCCAGCTGGGAGGGTGCGTGATGAAATATAACGTGTCCCGGGGTATGGCCCGGACAGTGCCGGACGTTCAACGTCTGCTCGCCGATCGTCAAGGTGTCCCGACCGTCGAGCCATCGGTCGGGCTTAAACGCCCGCGCGTTAATGCCATACTTGCTCCCGGTTTCTTCGATCTGGTCAATCCAAAATTGATCTTCCGGATGTGGTCCTTCGATTGGCAAACTCAAACGTTCGGCCAACTCTGCTACGCCGCCTGCATGGTCGATATGGGCGTGGGTGACCAGTATCTTTTCTAGTTCCACACCATTTTGCTCAACAGCGCCTAGGATATTATCTAGATCGCCACCCGGATCGATGACGGCGGCTTTGTTGGAGTTCGTGCACCAAAGAATAGAGCAATTTTGCTGCAGCGGCGTAACTGGGACGACCATGCCGCGAAGACCAGTGTCAGATTGCTGAACGTTATTCATGATAGAAGCCGAAATAGCGCAAGTTGTGCCGTTAGCGCAAGTCTCAAAAAGAGTGGCATCGGAATACATTCAAGAAAAATTTTCAATTGTTGTATCTCCAAACCAGAATTCATCAGCGGCATTCGATGTTGTTTAAGTTTTCACTGTGCTAGGGTTTGAGAAATTCAGTGGAGGAGTAAATGTAATGCCCGACGATAAGCCTACGGCACACGAAGTCCCCTGGCATTGGCCGGAAAAAAAATGGCGCGGAATTGTTAATAAGGTCCGTGCGGGCAGGTCCTTAAAGCCGGAATCTTGGCCTGGTGGTGCAAAGGTTGGTGTTGCTTTGTCTTTTGATTCGGATCATGAAACGACTACACTTCGTTTTGGTGAAAGTTCGCCCGGCAAGCTGTCGCAGGGCGAGTATGGCAGTCGGGTCGGCATCCGGCGTATTCGCGAAAGTCTCAGCCGCCACGATATAAAAGCTAGCTTTTTTGTGCCCGCGGTTGTCGCAGAGCTTCATCCTGAAGAACAGAAGGCAGTCGTTGACGAGGGCCATGAAGTTGGAATCCACGGCTGGATTCACGAATTCAATAGCGATCTGACGGAAACAGAAGAACGTGACATCATGTTGAGCGCTGCCGATGTATTGGAACGCATAACGGGTAAACGTCCCGTCGGTATGCGGACGCCATCCTGGGATTTCACGCCATACACGCTGAAGATTTGTCAGGAGATGGGGTTGCTTTACGACTCATCACTAATGGCTGACGACGAACCTTATGAGTTATTGGAAGACGGAAAACCAACTGGACTTGTTGAATTGCCGGTTGAATGGATCAAAGACGACGCCCCTTATATGAGCATGGACAGGCGCAGCTCCATACGGCCTCACACTTCACCCTTCGACGTGCTCGATATTTTTAAGGCGGAATTTGACGGAGCTTACGCGGAAGACGGCCTTTGTTTAATCACCATGCATCCGCATGTTATTGGTCACCGTTCGCGCATGCGCATCCTAGAAGGTTTAATTAACCACATTAAGGCCCATGACGGGGTTTGGTTCGGCACTCATGAGGAGGTCGCCCGCTACTGTCTGGAAAATGCGCGATAATGCTGGAGCAATGGCGTGGCCGGGCCGCTAACTTAGGCCCTGTCGTGCAAAAAATGCTAAATTAACCGCTTGGGTCGTTTGGTCAAAGTTTCCTCATACGGGACGTTTGCCATTGACGGTAACGCGGTTCATATAACGCCGCTGCCCCGGATAGTCATTTAGGGCGAAATGCATCAGGCAACGATTATCCCAGAACGCGACAGAACCTTTCCTCCATTTGAAGCGGCAGGTGAATTCTGGTTGATAACTATGTTCAACCAGATAGTTGAGCAAGGGTTTACTCTCTTCTTCTGTCATATCCTTGAAGCGCCGCGTTCGAATACTGTTTACGTAGAGTGCTTTGCGTCCTGTTTCCGGATGGGTCACGACCACCGGATGCTCCATTTCGGGTTCGTCTTCTTCATCAAGGTCTTCGCGAAGTTTGCTCGACCTTGTGTTGTTCTTTTCGGCAGATACTTTAGGTGATTGAATGAGATTGTCGTGAACGGCGACCATTCCGTCGAGTAGGTCCTTCATGCCTTTGGATAGAGCCTCGTAGGCCAGGTATTGGTTCGCGAACATGGTGTCACCACCGGTGGCAGGGACCTCCAAGGCGTATAGGATTGAACCAAGGGGTGGCTCCTCGAGGTGCGTCAGGTCTTGGTGCCAGATGCCGCCGACATTGGTGGTATGTTCCGGGTCCTTTCGAATTGGAATAATCTCTGGGTGGTTTTCCAACGGAATGTAGCGCGGGTGGATATTCAAGGTGCCGAACTTACGACCGAATGTCTTGTGTTGTTCCTCATTTATTTCCTGGTCGTGGAAGAATATGACTAAATTTTCGTGAAACGCCCGCTTCACCTCATTGAGGCGTTGCTCGTCTAAGTCCTGTGAGAGATCAATTCCACTTACTACGGCGCCACAAGCGCCAGAAATTGGCTTCACTTCAATATGCTGGTAACTCATCTCATTCTCCTCACCTTAAACGTCTAGTTATTTACCGCCATTGGTCTGAGTATCAACTTCGCGACTCTGCTGAGGCGAACAGACACAAAGTCTGAAAGACCATTGTGGTGGCTACGAGCGCGCTTTTGCCGCTCAAATACACCTTTTGATCCGATGGTAAGAAAAAATCATCAACACTCATGTCTTGTTCATTGGGAATGGGTCTTTAAAGTGCGTCTCAAGATCCTTAAGGCAATGGGCGGGATTTCTCCAATTATTCTGCGAAAGCACAGATGTCGCGTTACTCCGTTTTAAGTTTATTGAAGAATGCAGTTGGCGGCCATAAGGGCTGGGACCGCGCGTGGCGTGACCCGGATCCAAAACCGGAATACGACGTCATTATCGTTGGCGGCGGCGGTCATGGATTGGCAACGGCGTACTATCTTGCGAAGTTACATGGCGTAACTAACGTCGCAGTGCTTGAGAAGGGGTATCTTGGTGGTGGTAATACTGGCCGAAACACAACGATCTTGCGGTCAAACTATCTTGCGCCTGGCAACACGCTATTTTATGAGAAGTCGATGCGGCTTTGGGAAGGTTTGTCCCAGGACCTAAATTTCAACGTGATGATGTCGCAGCGGGGTCAACTTAACCTTGGCCACTCCGACGCGCAAATGACAGTGCTGAAGCGGCGCGGCAACACAATGCGCCTCAACGGAATCGACGCCGATATTCTGGAGCGCGATGAGGTGCGCAAGATTGCACCCTATTTCGATTACTCGCCGAAAGCGCGCTTTCCGATCTATGGTGCCCTATGGCAGGACCGGGCTGGGATTGCGCGTCATGACGCGGTCGCCTGGGGTTACGCGCGAGGTGCCGATATCCACGGCGTCGATTTGATCCAGAATTGTGAAGTCACCGGCTTCATCAAGGATGGCGAGCGCGTCGTCGGTGTCGAGACGACGCGCGGACGCATTCGGGCCAAAAAAGTCGGAACGACCGTGGCCGGGCACACGGGGTACTTGGCGGAGAAAGCTGGTCTGACTCTGCCTATTGAGACACATGTGCTGCAGGCTTTCGTTTCCGAGCCGCTGAAGCCGATAGTCGATATCGTCGTCTCCTGCGGTGCGATGCATTTTTATTTAAGCCAGTCCGACAAGGGTACGCTGGTCTTCGGCGGCGACCTCGACGGCTACAATACATATGCGCAACGCGGTAACTTGCCGCTAATCGAACATGTCATGGCGGCGGGTGTCTCCCTGATGCCGAGCCTCTCGCGTGTCCGTTTTCATCGGCACTGGGGTGGTGTGATGGACATGACGATGGACGGCAGTCCGATCATTTGTAAATCGCCGGTCCCGGGTCTGTTTATCAACGGCGGCTGGTGTTACGGCGGGTTCAAGGCGACGCCGGCGTCCGGCTGGTGCTTCGCGCACACGATAGCGCAGGATCGGCCACACGACCTGAATGCAAAATTCACCATCGAACGTTTCTCAACCGGTCATCTGATTGAGGAAAAGGGTGCGGGACCGTACCCTTGGGCGCAATAGGAGGGGCGATGATTCGGATCAACTGCCCTTTCTGCGGTGAACGTGATCATAGTGAGTTTACGTATGCAGGGGATGCAACGAAAGTCCGCCCTGAGCATGGCTCGACGGACATGAATGCGTGGCTCGATTACGTCTATCTCCGCGACAATCCGCGTGGCGCGCATAAGGAATATTGGCACCACACTCATGGTTGCCGTCAATGGCTCGTAGTTGAGCGGGATACGCGGACGCACGAGGTGACATCGGTCTCGTTTGCGAAGCCGTCCAAATCTGGTGGGGTTGGCTGAGATGGCGGGACAGAAGTTCAGAACGGCGACGGGCGGTGTCGTTGATCGAGATACGACGGTTCGGTTCAATTTTGACGGTAAAATTTACGAGGGATGCGCGGGCGATACATTAGCCTCGGCCCTCATGGCGAACGGCGTACGGGTCCTGGGGCGTAGCTTTAAGTATCATCGACCACGTGGGTTGTTCGCGCTTGGGCCGGAAGAACCGAACGCGCTTGTCACTGTCCGCCAGGGCGCACGGCGGGAGCCTAATATACCAGCGACCATGGTGGAAATCTTCGAAGGATTGGTCGCGGAAAGCCAGAACTACTGGCCGACATTAGGCTTCGATTTGACGCGTATCAACGATCTGCTGTCTTCGGTGCTGGTTTCCGGCTTCTACTATAAGACCTTC
>PBOZ01000055.1 GCA_002724555.1 Rickettsiales bacterium | reverse complement strand
GAGAATGCTCGTCTTAAACGTCTTGTGGCCGACCTTTCAGTCCAGAACCAAATCCTCAAGGAGGTAAACTCAAAAAAGTGGTAAGCCCCGCTTCTAGGAAACGAGCGGTCAAAATGGTTGTGGAAGGAGCCGTAGGTAAGCTTTCGAAGGCCTCCTCAACTATGCCGGCGCTCGTTTGAGGTTGATCAAAAACAGCGGCGAATGCACCATCCTCGGAAACCAATGGCTAATTTACAGACGTCATCGTAAGGTGAAACACACTCATTGCAAAACACCCAAGCGATCATTTTCGACTATCAAGCTATCTCAATTAACAATGAAGCGCTTTGCTGAGACAGCATTTACGTTGATCGAACTGCTCGTGGTCATCGCGATCATCGCGATATTGGCTTCAATGTTACTTCCGGCATTGGGCAAGGCGAAATCGAAGACCCAGCAAATCCGTTGCCTGAACAACCTCAAACAAATGGGACTTGCCTGGTGGATGTATGCTGACGACCACGAAGATCGGCTGCCACCAAACATCGGCACCCAGCCTTGGGTCCCTGGATGGATGAGTGCCTGGGACGACAATCCAGATAACACCAATACCCGGCACCTAAGAAGGAGCCTCCTTTGGCCCTACCTCAATTCCCTCGGAGTCTGGAAATGTCCCTCCGACAAATCGACCACCCTTCACGCCGGCGTCCCGAAACGGCGGGTGCGGACGGTATCGATGAATGGCTATATGGGGAACCCGATGATGTCGCCCGATTTCAAAAAGCTATTTAAAAGGTCAGAGATTACCCGTCCGGGCCCCTCCCTGACTTACGTTTTCCTGGATGAGAGTGATAAGTCCATCGACAACGGCCATTTCCTGGTGCACATGACGGGCTTTCGCACCGGAGGTAAATTGACGCTTGGAAATATTCCTGGAAACTACCACGAGAACGCAGGGAACTTTGTCTTCGCCGATCTTCATGTTGAATCCAAAAAATGGGCAGACCCAGAGACCGCGAATTTCGGAATCGACCTCCCATGGCTACTAGAACACACCACCACCTTCGCAAAGTGATTCAAACCTGACGCTTCTGCTCTTCTTGTCCTCCGCTCGGGGAATCACTCGAGCACTCATGAACCGACTAGAACAAGGTTCACGCGCACGAGGCCGCTGGATGAAAATAGGCCTGATTACCTCGCGACTAACTGTCTAGGACGAGTTAGCCTCGATTACCGGGGCTCTTTCGGGAGGAAATAGAGTAACATGAGCAGACGTCGGCACATTCTGAATCCAATGCCTCTTCATCAAAGACGCTAGAATCCAACAGTAGAGGTCACTCAGACTCAGATGGATCAGGCCACTCGTCAGGGTCAGTGCCATGCTGCATGACCCATCGGTCGTAGATGGGTTTGCATTTGGACCTTTGCCGATGGTAACCCCAGATAAACATCCCACCAAGCCATGGCAAAACTTTAACCATACGCCACATTTTCTCATCGTTTGTCGAAACAGCAAAACCCAAGCAAACAGCCGTCATACAAAAACTGCCAATACCTACAATTAGGTTTAAGATTGAAAACCTCCCAATCACTTGCGCACTGCAACTAACACAATGGATGGCTTCGCAAACAGATTCACCCTGACCTGAGATTGAAGGCATGGCATGAATCCGCTTTTTAATTTTCCATTTATGATACGGCCTACAGCACTCGGTGCAGTAGTAGTCTTTGGTCCATCCACCCATAACCAATACAGACCAAAGAGCACCGAATGACGCGACAAAAACTTCAGTAAAAGTGTGATTCCGCCCTGGATTCGCTTCTTTACACAAGTCTTCCTATTTCCCATTATTTCTAGCAATTTGAATCCACCTAAATAACTGGCTGGTGTAGCTTAGTAAGCGCCGCTGTCTATCAGTCCATCACCTTACTTGGTATCAGCAACTCGCTCGTCAACGCCCAGGACGGGGCGGGGCTTGGTTTCGCCGAATCGAAGGCGGTGCTCAAACGGATCTACCCTCGAATAAATTTTGACAAACAAGGGTGCTAGGCGGGCCCACCATCCCCAATCGCCACCCTAAGATCACCCCAACTTTACCATCGCGGGCGGAGGGTCGAAGTGTTCGCAACTGCATTCGATCATGATTGACGAATCGCTGGGGATATTCCCCTCGGTGATTGGCGGAACCTGGTCCTCGATGACAACGGCTCCCGCAGGACGCTACGGGGTTGCCTATCAAAAGCGCCAGACGGTTGGCTTGCGACCAAGATGGGTCCGAAAATCCGGCCACGCAGAGCACAAAATAAGTTATGACGTAGCAGGGTGCGGGAAGGTTTTCAGTCAGCGCAAAGAGGTGAATTGCACCCCATAAAAAAAGGTTCTCCCTAGTTCACCCAAGGGTGAGCAACAGTGTGGGCACAAAAGCAATCACAATGAAGACGATCATGTAATGAAGGAATTATTGGTTTCTTCCTTTGGTGGCTTCCACTTCCCCTTCCTGCCCGGGATCTTTTTGAAGTAAATTTTTGATCTGTTTGAAATAATTTTGAAATGTAGGAAATGATCGAGGCACGTATTCAACGGTTACGTCAACTTTCCCCTCAAGCTTGATATGGTTTTGAAGCAATTTTTTCACCTGCTTGTGTTCACTAACAAAAACAAGATACATCCCAAAACAGATCAAAAAGATTACTCCATCATGACCAAGTAAGACGCCGAATTGGGTTCCCTTAATGAAATATTGAAAGGTGTTTTCTAGGATGCATAAAGTTATGGCCAATATGAGGCAAAACATACCCACTGTTTTAGGCTCAGTTTCTGCGTAGGAAGTCACTTCTCTTGAGCATTTTTTACATACCCATACAGTTCGGCGCCTAGTGAACCCAAGGCGATCACGATACTCTACTTCCTTAATTTTGTATTCTACATCCACTTTTTTGCACTTCAAACAGCAGTACACTTCCTTTAGCTCTTCAGGTATGACCATCATTTTTTAACGCCTCATCTGATTGTTCCTCTCACCACATTATTTTGTCTGGGAAAATGGTTTACCAGCCTAGAAGCGGTTTCAAAACTGTCTGAAGGTGATAAGCGCAAGCTCGATGAAAGAAACCACGATAAAGAGTGATGGGATGCTCATGCCTAAGGAGCAGTCCTCGGAAGTTGCCGAGCTAAGCAAAGGTTCGTTCGACTTCCCTTCGTTTCTTGTATCGCCGCATGGTTCGCCGGTCCTCTTTGAACAGGTTTCTGACTCGGTTTTTACGTCTGCCACCCCTCTATTTCTTGTTCTAATTTGAGTGAGAAGGTCGTGGGTTATTTCAATCCTCTCACTCTCCTTGGGCCAGTTTTCTATGCGGCGGTCAGGGTCCTTAACGCGAGACGGAATCCTAATACTATGACGGACCCCTTTAATATCCAGTCCCTCAAGGAACCTTTCATTGATTGTAGGAATAGTCAGAGCCCTTCTTGTAACGGAAGAGAAGCCAATTGGAATTGGCTGATCCGGCATCCTCGAACCACATGTTGTCTTTCATCTCGAATGGAATCCAGGACGCCTTCGACCCGTCCTGCCGATCCACGGTAAATTGCGGTCTTTGTTTCACGAATTCCACCGAGATTGGTGTATTTCCCATCCCCTTAGGTTCCCTTCAAGTTGAAGCACTTCAGACTCTCATTGTATCGAGTCATGGTTTTTGTTCGATTATGAGGCAAGGCCGCTCCGCACGTAACCATCTATTTGAACAACGTTTTCAACGTCAAAAAGGGACCGTTTTTTCAGTGCTGTTTTCGAGGTTTGGTTCACCGGTGAGATCGCGGATGTGCTTGAAGGCTTAACCGTTTTCCGAACTCAAAAGGAAATCAAGCATCACAACGCCGAGATGATGTGGAAACTTTCCGGCTAGCCGCACTGGCGACGTCAACCCCACGGTCCATGGCTGCGCGGGGCAGCCATGGACGATCATTTCGAAAAAAGGCGGCTGGGAATGCCATGCTCCGGAGCTGAGCGACAGAACCTGCGCTGCCAATCCAAAGGGCGCCGATCCGGCTCGGTGACAAACGCGAATCGGCCCGGCAGCGGGGTTCTAAGGGGAAGCCCGTTTGCTGATCTTGGGATGATTCATCATCCAGTCGACCATCAGTTCCTTCATGTGGGCGGAATACTCTTCAACATGAATTCCCCCCTCCACCTGCCATAACTCAACATCACAACCATTGCGTTCATTATGGAAATTAAAAACGGTCGTTTCATTTCCCTTGAGACGTCTGACCAAATCCAATGAATTCTCTTGAACAGACTCTTCATGACATTCATTGAATGAAGCCCAGTTCTTCATGTTCTGCTCCACGCTTGGAGTCGGCGCAAAATAGAATGGCAAGTCGCCCAATTCTGTTCCGTGGAAATTCTCCTCCCGGGTGCCGTGAATATGCAGCACATGAACCGGGAATTCGGGGGCATGTTTCGTATCCTTGTAACTGATTCCCCCCACCACAACCACTCCGGCAATGAGATCCGAATGATCAATTGCCATACGATAGGACATCATGCCGCCATTGGAAAAGCCCATGGAATAAATCCGGTTTTCATCGATATTGAAACTTTCCATTGCCGTTTCGATCACCTGCCTGAGATAGGCTGAATCATCAAGCAAGTCATTCCTGCTCCCACAACAAGCGTCGATGGCATTCCACCGCCTGCGGTTGTTGGCGTCCATTTCCCCATCCGGCACGCAGAATATGAACCCGAGTCGATCCGCATGTTTCTTCAACGGGAAATAACCGTTTTGATGATTCCAGTCCCCGGTAAACCCATGAAGATTGATGATCAAGGGGTATGCTTTGTTCGGATCATAATTCTTCGGCACATAGGTCTTCACCATTCTCGGCAGGGCCTCTCGTAGCCGGTAGAATTCCATCTCGGAATTCAGGGTTTGATTAAACCGTTTGCCTTTCCTTTTTCCATACCAGGTGACCAGATCCCTTGATAATTCCAAAAAGGCTGATTCGGCTGAGCTGATCACCAATCTGCCACCATCCAATTGGTGGGTTTTTTCTAGATCTTGAGCTTCGCCGATGTTCAACAGATTATACTTACCTTCTTGCCCATGAGCTGACGGACTTGATCCAAGGAAAGCGATCAACACAAAAAATATGACATGAATTCCAAGTTTTTTTTGCCCCGTGAATCCGGCCACCTCAGTTGAACCAGCCTCAAACGTTATGGAATGGAAACGACTTAACATACTTATTTTCAGGGTTTTCGGTGATTTTATCGATCGTCCAACCAGAGGCTTGGCACGTTCGTTTATAAGAGAAACGTATCGGACGGGAAGAAGGGGCCAGTTTTATTGCAAAGTCATCATATCTTCCATGTGAAGTCCTAAAGGGATCCCTGACTAGCATCTGAGGTGACCGCCGAGAATCGGGCCATTG